>CAMLOF010000040.1 GCA_946481585.1 uncultured Macromonas sp.
ATTCGGCCAGGTGGTTGGCCAGCACCTTGCCCTGCTCGAACAGCGGGGCCACCAGCCCGTAGGCGATGCCGCGGTGGCTGGCACATTCGCCCACTGCGTAGATGCGGGGGTCGGTCACGGTCTGCATGGTGTCGCTCACCACAATGCCGCGGTTGACGTGCAGGCGCATGCTTTCGGCCAGCGCGGTGTTGGGGCGGATGCCCACGGCCATCACCACCAGGTCGGCGGGCACCTCGGTGCCGTCCTTGAATTGCACCTTGCTGACGCGGCCGCCGTTCTCACCGTTCTCGCCCGCCACCAGCGCGGCGGTCTGCGCGCCCATGAGGAACTTCATGCCACGTTCCTGCAGCGACTGCTGCAGCAGCTTGCCCGCCACATCGTCGAGCTGGCGTTCCATGAGCCAGGGGGCCACGTGCACCACCGTCACGCTCATGCCGCGCTTCATCAGGCCGTTGGCGGCTTCCAGGCCCAGCAGGCCGCCACCAATCACCACGGCATGCTTGTACTGCGCTGCGGCGTCGATCATGGCCTGCGTGTCGGCAATGTCGCGGTAGGCCAGCACGCCGGGCAAGTCCTTGCCGGGGATGGGCAGGATGAAGGGGTTGGAGCCGGTGGCCAGGATGAGCCGGTCGTAGGGCTCGCTCATGGTGTCACCCTGGGCGTTGCGGGCGTGGACCATGCGGCGGGTGCGGTCCACCTCGGTCACGGTCCAGCCGGCGTGCAGGGTGATGCCGTTGTCCTGGTACCAGGCCCAGTCGTTGAGGACGATCTCTTCCAGCGTCTGCTCGCCCGCCAGCACGGGCGACAGCAGGATGCGGTTGTAGTTGGGGTGCGGCTCGGCACCGAAGACGGTGATGTCGTAGAGGTCCGGGGCGAGCTTGAGCAGCTCTTCCAGGGAGCGGACACCGGCCATGCCGTTGCCGATCATCACCAGTTTTGCTTTTTTCATTGCGGCTACTCCAGTCTGAGGATTGGGGGGCTCCGGTCCATGGTCAGGCGTGTACAGGCGCCGAGCTGGGCAGGAGCTGGATGGGAACGAGGGTGTTTCCCCGGCCGGGGCGGCCGGGTGCTGGCAGACCAGTGGCCTGCCTTTGTTTGGCAACGCACGTCGTTGTGCGCGCAACCCTTGACGCGAGGAGGTCAAGACTGGACGCTTCGTCACGCCCACCATCGACTACGCAAGACTTGTGCCATCTTCTGCTTGCATGTGTTCGTGCTTGCGGGATACTCGGGGCCGTGAGCGTGTCTGCTGGTTTGGCGCGTGTCTTTCTTCGGGCTGTCGGCCCATTTCCTTCAGGTATTCAACGGGTATGACGTCGGTTTTGGTCTATTCCAGCGGTGCAAGCGCCGTGGATTCCCTTTTGCCAGACCTTCAGGGGGCTGGCTTTGCGGTGCTTGCCACGGTAGGCGAATGCAGCAAACTGGTGCAGGCGGTGGTGCGGCATGCACCAGACCTGGTGGTGGCTGACGTACCCCAGCTGGACGACGCCTTTCTCAAGACCTTGCGCGCGCTGGGTGAGGTGGCACCGCTGCCCGTGTTGCTGTTCACCGCAGACACCGACGCGCAACGCATGGCAAACGCGGTGGAGGCTGGCGTGCATGCTTACGCTGTGTTGGGGTACGGTGCGCCGCGCCTGCGGCCTCTCGCGCTGCTGGCCCAGGCCCGCTTCAAGCGGGAGCAGGCCTTGCTCAAGCAGTTGAACGATGTTTCCACGCGCTTCGAGGAGCGCAAGGTGGTGGACCGGGCCAAGGGCATCCTCATGCGCGCGCGCCAGATGTCTGACGATGAGGCTTTCCAGCTTCTGCGCACCGCGTCCATGCACACCAACCGGCGGCTGGGGCAGGTGTCGGAGCAGGTCATACAGTCCGCCCGTGATGCGGAATGCCTCAACCGCGCCGGGCAACTGCGCATGCTCTCGCAGCGGCTGGTCAAACACCGGCTGCTGCAGCTGGCGGCTCAACCCGAACGGCACCGCCTGCTGCTCGAAGCGTCCATGCAGCGGGTGGCAGCCAACCTGGAGTTTCTGGACAAAAACCTGTCGCAGCCCAACTTCGGTGACTTGCTTGCCCGCGTGCGCAAGACCTGGGCGGCGCTCGTGCCGCTGCTGCGCGGTGATGCACACGGTGAACGCGTGGCGGAACTGGACGCATTGGCGGACAGGCTGCAGCAGGACGCCGATCGCCTGGTGACCACGCTGGAGCAGAGCGGTGCGGTGGCCACGCTGCACGTGCTCAACATGGCGGGGCGCCAGCGCATGTTGTCGCAACGCTACGCCAAGCACGTTTTGTTCGAATTGCTGGGTGTGGGGCAGCCCACCCCCGAGCGCGAACAGGCCATGCTCGACGCCCGGGCGGCTTTTGAGGATGGCCTGCGCTACCTCAACGGCATCCCCCTGTCCAGCGCAGCCATCCGTGACGGGTTGGCGGAGGCCGCGCACGCCTGGGAGCAGATGCAGGCCTGCGCCAGCGGTGCCGCCCGCGTGGCTGGCCGCGACCGCGCTGCGCGGCTGGAACTGCTCGCCAACGCCAGCGAAAACCTGCTGGAGGTGTTCGAGCAACTGTCTGCCCAGTACGAGAGCAGCATGCAAATGCTGATGGGGTGATGCCAGCCATTGCACCATCCTTGGGCGCAATTCTTGCTTGAGTTGGTGCATGGCATTCGACATCGACATTGGCTTTGTCTCGCAGGCGGGCCGCAAAGACATCAACGAAGACTTCTGCGCCGCCATGCTGCCCGCGCCCGGGCAGGAGGGCTGGGGTTCCATCGTTGCCATTGCGGACGGCGTGAGCACTGGCGGCATGGGTAAAGAGGCGGCGCAGACCAGCGTCACCAGCCTGGTGCGCGACTACTTCGGCACGCCCGAAACCTGGGACACCACCGTGGCACTGGACCGCGTGATTGCCGCGCAGAACGCCTGGTTGGCGGGTGTCAACCGTCGCCGCCAACCCGCCATGGGGTTGACGACGCTGACCGCGCTGGTGCTGCGTGGCCAGTCCTACACCCTGGCGCACGTGGGCGACACGCGCTGCTACCTGCTGCGCGACGGGCAGCTCCAGCGCCTCACACACGACCACGCGGTCAACCACCCAGACCTGCGCCACCAGTTGCTGCGCGCTGTGGGGGCAGAGGATCACCTCGTGGTGGACTACCTCCAGGGTGACCTCCACGTGGGCGACCTGTTCGTGCTGGTGTCTGACGGCGTGCACGGCAAGCTGGCCGAACGCCGCATGCGCGAACTGCTGGCCACGCCCGGCGCGCAGCAGACCAGCCAGGCGTTGGTGGACGCGGCGCTGGCTGCGGGCAGCGACGACAACGTCACCGCCATGGTGGTGCGCGTGCTGGGCTTGCTCGATGCATCACTGCACGATGTGGCGCGCGTGGCCGAGGCGTTGCCCGTGCCCGGTCACCTCAAGGTCGGCGACGTACTCGACGGCTTCACCGTGACCGCGCGCGTGGCAGACAACGGTATCAACGTTTTGTACCAAGTGCGCGAACCGGGCACCCACATGCTCTACGCGCTCAAGGCGCTGCATCCGTCGCGGGCGCACGATCCCGACGAGCGCGCCATGCTCGCCCACGAGGCCTGGCTGGCGTCACGCATGCGCACGTCGAGCGTGGCCAATCACCTCGTGCACATCCACGACACGCTGCCCCATGGCCGGGCGCGCTCGGCTTTCTACCTGCTGTACGACTGGCACAGCGGCGAGACCCTGCACCAGATGCTGGAGCGCCAGAAGCGGTTCACGCCCACGCAGGCGGTGGGCCTGGCGGTGCAGGCCCTGCGCGTGCTGGGCCGCTTGCACCGGCAGGGCGTGGTACACCGCGACGTGAAGCCCGAAAACCTGCACCTGGGCGAAGACGGTGTGTTGCGCCTGCTGGACATGGGCGTGGCCCTGACGGGGCGCGAACCTGAAAGCATGCGGCGCCTGCACGCGGGTACACCCAGTTACGTGAACCCGGAGCAGTGGGGCTTCCAGATCCGCGCACTGGCCACGGCACAGGAAGGTGAACACGAACTGCCCAACACCCAGAGTGACTTGTTTGCCCTGGGCGTCACGCTGTACAAGCTGCTGACCGGCAAGCTGCCCTACGGCGAGGTGCTGCCCTACCAGGTGGGGCGCTACTACCGCGACCCCACGCCGCCCAGCCGCCACAACCCCGAGGTGCCGATCTGGCTGGACCACGTGGTCCTGAAGGCCGTGGCGCGGGACAAGACGCAGCGCTTCGAGACGGCAGAGGAGTTCACTCTGGCCCTGGAGCGGGGGGCTTCCCGCCCGTTGACCGCGCCCCATCCGGCCACCCTGGTGGAGCGCGACCCGCTCGTCATCTGGAAGATGCTTTTCGCGGTGAGCGTCCTCTTCAACCTGCTGCTGATTTACTGGCTGCTCTTCCTGCCGAAGTGACCGCGTGTGCGGCGGGGCGAGCCCGCCCGCCTTTCTCGGCCCAGGTGCGGGTCCAGCGGATCTGCATCACGCGCAGCATCAGCAGCATGCCCACGGCCAGCACGGCAAACGCCACAAAGCCCCACAGGTAGGTGTCGGTGTACTGCTTGCTCAGGCCCATGGCGTTGGGAATGAAGCCGCCGCCCAGTGCGCCCACCTCGCCAATCATCGATCCGGCCACGGCCGTGGTCAGGGGCCAACGCAGGGGCACCAGCTGGAACAGCGCGCCGTTGCCCGCGCCAAGTGCCGCGAAGCAGAACATGAAGAGCAGGGTGGTGATAACCAACGAGCCGCCGGACAGACCGCACAGCACCAGCGACACCGCCACCACACCCAGCACGCCCGACAGCGTGTTGATGCCACCAATGCGGTCAGAAATGTAGCCGCCCACCACGCGCACGGCCGAGCCCATCAGTGCCGCCAGCATGGTCAGCTGGCCGGCCTCCACTTTGGTCACGCCGAACTGGTCGTGGAAGTAGGTGGGCAGGAAGCTCGACAGGCCGATGAAGCCGCCGAAGGTCACCACGTAGATCAGGCTGAAGGCCCAGCCGTCCTTCTCGAACAGGCAGGCAATGTGCTGCTTGAAGGTTTGGTGTTCCACGTCAGGCGGCTCCTTGGCAAACACCAGCATCACCACCATCGGGATCAGCATGAAGAAGGCGGCCAGGCCATACACGGTCTGCCAGCCGAACTTCATGGCCAGGGGCGGCGCGAACAGCACGGCCAGCACGGTGCCCGAGTTGCCTGCGCCCGCAATGCCCATGGCCAGCCCTTTGTGCTGGGGCGGGAACCAGCCCGAGCCGAGCGACAGCGCCACGCCGAAACTGGCCCCCGCTATGCCCAGCAGCACGCCCATGGCCAGCACGTGGTCGTACTCGCTGATGAAGAAGTAGCCATAAGCCAGGGCGACGATGATCAGGCTCATCTCCACCATGGCAGCGTTCTTGCGGCCGATGTATTGCGCCAATATCCCCAGCGGAAAACGCATGAGCGCCCCCGCCAGGATGGGCACTGAGATCATGAAGCCCTTCTGCGCAGCGGTGAGCTCGAAGGCTTCGCTGATGAAAGGCGCCATGGCGCCGTTGAGCACCCAGACCGCGAAACAGAAGTCGAAGTACAGGAATGCAGCGAAGAGGGTGGGCGCATGCCCGCTTTTCAGGAATGTGCGAAAGCCCGCCATGGCGTGAACCTTGTAAGAGGAGGAGAAACGGGGGGATTTGCCCCAGACCGGCGCTGGCCCGGGGGCAAGTGATGCATCCATGCAGCGGCAGCCGCGGTGGAATGCAGAGGGGGGATGTCAGGCCGTCGTTAGCCTGAGAACTTCACAGCAAAAACCGTGCCTCGGAAAGAGCGCGGCTGTGGCGCTCTTTCCGAGGGGGTTGTCCCGAATCAGGTGCTGCGGCGCACCATCTTGGTGATTCGGGGTGGGGCTTTGTCTCTCTCTGCCCGTTTTTGTGTGGTTCAGGCGGCCTTTTCCACGTGGGCCTGGCGGGTGTACAGGAAGTCGATCACGGCCTTGCGGTATTGCAGGTAGGCCGGATCTTCGGCCAGTTCCACACGGTTGCGCGGGCGCGGCAGCGCCACCGGCAGCACCTCGCCAATGGTGGCGGCAGGGCCGTTGGTCATCATCACGATCTTGTCGGCCAGCAGAACGGCTTCGTCCACGTCGTGGGTCACCATCACCACCGTGCTCTGTGTGCGCGCCACAATCTCCAGCAACTCGTCCTGCAGCTTGGCGCGGGTCAGGGCGTCCAGCGCGCCAAAGGGCTCGTCCATCAACAGCACCTTGGGCTCCATGGCCAGGGCGCGGGCAATGCCCACGCGCTGCTTCATGCCGCCAGAGATTTCGCCAGGGCGTTTCTGCGCGGCATGGGTCAGGCCAACCAGTTCCAGTGCGGCGTGGGTGCGCGCGGTCAGTTGCGCCTTGTTCTCGGCCGCGGCACCGGTGCTTTTCGACGCTGCGCCAAACACGCGCTCCACACCCAGGTAGACGTTCTCGAAACACGTCAGCCACGGCAGCAGCGAGTGGTTCTGGAACACCACGGCACGTTCCGGCCCTGGGCCCGCGATCTCGCGCCCGGCGCACAGCAGCACGCCGTCGGTGGGCGTCGTGAGCCCGGCAATCAGGTTGAGCAGCGTGGACTTGCCGCAGCCCGAGTGGCCGATCAGCGCCACGAATTCGCCCTTGGCAATGTTCAGGTGGATGTCGCGCAACGCGGGGAACAGGCCCTTCTTGGTCTTGAACGTCTGCGCCACGCCTTGGATGTCGATGTACTTTGCGTCGCTCATGATTTCACCTCTTCGAACGTGAAGGCCGTGGCCAGCTTGATCAGGGCCATTTCCAGCAGCAGGCCCACGGTGCCGATGACGAAGATCGCCACGATGATGTTGGTGACGTTGAGGTTGTTCCACTCGTCCCACACCCAGAAGCCAATGCCCACGCCGCCCGTCAGCATCTCGGCGGCCACGATCACCAGCCACGCGGTGCCCACGGCCAGGCGCACACCCGTCAGCATGTAGGGCAGCACGGCGGGGAACAGGATCTTGGTCACGATCTTCCACTCGCTCAGGTTCAGCACACGGGCCACGTTCATGTAGTCCTGCGGCACGCGCTGCACACCCACGGCGGTGTTGATCACCATCGGCCAGATCGAGCAGATGAAGATGGTCCAGATGGCCGCCGGGTTGGCACCCTTGAACACCAGCAGGCCAATGGGCAGCCAGGCCAGCGGCGACACTGGGCGCAGCAGGCTGATGAGCGGGTTGAACATGCGGCTGAGGAAGCCGAAGCGCCCGATCATGAAGCCCAGCGGAATGCCCACCACCGCCGCCAAGCCAAAGCCCATGGCCACGCGCTGCAGCGACATCAGCACGTTCCAGCCCACGCCCTGGTCGTTGGGGCCGTTGCGGTAAAACGGGTCCGAGAAGATCTGCACCGCCTGCTTGCCCGTTTCCAGCGGCGACGGGATGCTGCTGCCCGTGGACACCGACACCAGGTACCACACCCCGATCAACAGCAACAGTCCTAGCACGGGCGGGACTACCCGCTGTGCCAGCTCCGTCAGATCGATCAATGGGGCTTTGCGGGCCACCGCCTGAGGCGGCGTTGGCGCGGGTTTGTTGGAGGCTTTGGCTGCCAGAGCCTGGGCCATGGTGGCTGGCTTCGCCGTGGTCGCCACTGGGGCGGCCGCCTCCAGCGGTGAATGAAAGACTGCGCTTACCATGTTGTCCACTCCTTAAACCTTGACCTTGAAGCCGTCGGCGTATTTCGCCGGGTCCTTGCCGTCCCACACCACGCCGTCCACCAGCTTGTGGGAGCGCATCTCGCTCTTGGGCAGCGGTGTCTTGCTGGCCGTGGCGGCCTGCTTGTAGATGTCGATGCGGTTGATGGCCTTGGCCACTCCCAGGTAGTCGGGGTGGTCCTTCAGCAAGCCCCAGCGCTTGTGCTGCGTCAGGAACCACATGCCGTCGCTCAGGTAGGGGAAGTTCACCGCTCCATCGTTGTAGAACTTCATGTGGTTCGGGTCGTCCCAGGTCTTGCCCAGGCCGTTCTGGTAGCGGCCCAGAATGCGCTGGTTGATCGCGTCCACGCTGGTGTTCACGTACGCGCGGTCGGCAATCGTCTCGGCCATCTTCAGCTTGTTCTGCAGGCCCGCGTCAATCCACTTGCCCGCCTCCAGAATGGCTGCCGTCACGGCGCGTGCCGTGTTGGGGTACTTCTGCACGAATTCAGCAGTGGTGCCCAGCACCTTTTCGGGGTGGTCCTGCCAGATGGCCTGTGTCGTCGTGGCGGTGATGCCAATGCCGTCCATGATGGCGCGGTGGTTCCAGGGTTCGCCCACGCAGAAGCCGTCCATGTTGCCCACGCGCATGTTGGCCACCATCTGCGGCGGCGGCACGGTGATGACCTTGGCGTCCTTCATCGGGTTGATGCCGTGGGCTGCCAGCCAGTAGTAAATCCACATGGCGTGGGTGCCGGTGGGGAAGGTCTGGGCGAAGGTGTATTCACGCTTGTCCGTCTGCATCAGCTTGGCCAAGCTGGCACCGTCCACGGCCCCCTTGTCTGCCAGCTTCTTGCTCAGCGTGATGGCCTGGCCGTTGTGGTTCAGGTTCATCAGCACGGCCATGTCTTTCTTGGGGCCGGCCGTGCCCAGGTGCACACCGTAGATCAGGCCGTACAGCACGTGGGCAAAGTCCAGCTCGCCGTTGACCAGCTTGTCGCGCACGCCGGGCCAGCTTGCTTCCTTGGTGGGAACGATCTTGACGCCGTATTTCTGGTCGATGCCCAACACCGACGCCATCACCACGCTGGCGCAGTCCGTCAGCGGGATGAAACCGATCTTCACTTCCTTCTTTTCGGGAGCATCCGAGCCCGCAGCCCAAACGCCATGGTGCCCCAGGGTGGAGAACAAGGCCGCGCCAGCCAGCGCGCCCCCTTTCTTGATGAGCTCGCGTCGGCTGGGTTGCTCGACGGCAGTTTCGGTACGTGCCTCGACGGGGCTGGCGGTGGAAGGGATGGCTTGGCTCATGGCAACTCCTAGACAAACATTGACCAAAAACAAAAACGGCGGCCATCACGGCGCCTGCGTTTGCAGGCGGGTGATGGACGCCGTTGTCCGGGGGTGTCGTATCAGGACACAAGGTTGGCGCCGCCGTTGGCCCAAACCGTCGATGGAGTTAAAGCACCTTCCGTGCCAGCTTCTTGCGGTGCAGCATCAGGTGTGCTTGATGCTTGAGTTGCGTCCAAATGGCCTTGCCAAGTCAGGATGTGTCCAGCATGGTGCATGGCCTGGCAATTGGCGGCGATGGTGCACCGCAGCAGTGCTGTTGTGCGCACCTTCAGCGCAAACGGGCGGGCAACACCTCGGCCATGGAGAGCACTGCCTCTGCCACCTCCACCAGCCGACGCCCCTGGTTCATGGCCATCTGCCGCATCGTGCGGTGCGCGTCTTCCTCGCTCAACTGGCGGTGCGCCATCAGCAGGCCCTTGGCACGTTCAATCACCTTGCGCTCGTTCAGGCTGGCGCGCACGGTGTCCAGTTCCTCTTCCATCTTCTGCAGCCGGTGCGCCTGGGCGTGCAGCAGGTCCAGCACTCCGCGGTCCAGTTGCGAACCCAACGGGCGAACCGGCGCCTGGGCTTCCAGCGTCTCCGGCTCCTCAAAGAATGTGGCCTGCGTTTCTGGTGCAACGGCAGACTCGTTCAGCGTGGCTTGCACCCTTTCCAGGTTATCCAGTTCCAGTCTGGCTTGCGCAAGTTTCCTGTCGCACAGCGTCTGCAGCGCCAGCGACAGGTGCATCTCCACAGTGCGCATGGCGTCGATTCGAGCGCTGCAGCCATCGAACCACGATGTACTCCAAGCCTTGTTGAGCGGTCCTCCGTCAACGCTAGTGCACAGCACGCGTCGCATCCGCTCCAGCTCGGCCAACTGCGGGGCGGACAAGCTGCTCTCCCACAAGGCGCGAGTGTCCGCGTCAGCGAAATCGGCAAACACCTCCAGGCACTGCTCCTGCGACTCGATCAGCCGCATCAGCCGCTGTTGCTGCCGAGCGTCGGCGCGCCCTGCGGCGAACATGGCAGCGCCCGTGGCGCGTTCCTGCCCCACGAACTCCTTGCCCTGCATGAAGTTGAACAGGCTGACCAGCAGGCGGGACACGTCGGGGTCGGTGGCCGTGTCGGCGGCCTCAAACACCACCGCCAGCAAGCCAGCAACCAGTTGCACGTAAGCGGCGGTGGCGCGCGGGGCGTCCCAGCGTTGACGGTCCACCTGCCTGCGCAAGGCGGGCAGGGCGTCCAGCCCCTGCAGTACGTAGGCAATGCGGCTGAACAGCCGCGCCCCGTTGGTCATGCCTTGGGGTTCAAGGTTGAGCGTGTCAAAACATGCGCGCAGGGCGGTTTCGGTTGCCGTGCTGGCCAACAGCTGTTCCTGGCGCAAGGCGCTGGCGTCGGCGCCGCCCGAGCCCAGAAAGAGGTTCGTCAACCCGCGCTCACGCTGCAGGTCGTGAATCATGCGGGCGGTGGTGTCCACCAGCACGCTGGTCTGCGCCAGTTGGCGCAGATCGGCGATCTCGCAGCGCTTGGCCGCGACCAGGAAGCACAAACCCGTTTTCATCTCTTGAACATCCACCTTTCGGCAAAGCATCAGCAACAAACGTGCCTTGCCCCTGCCGCCGGGCTGGCAACGGCGTGGCGCTTACACTCCGCGCATGCTGATTTTGGGTATCGAATCCTCCTGCGACGAAACCGGTGTGGCCCTGGTTGATGCCTCTGGCACGGCCACGCCCAAGCTGCTGGGCCACGCCCTGCACAGTCAAATTGAAATGCACCAGGCCTATGGCGGCGTGGTGCCCGAGCTGGCCAGCCGCGACCACATCCGCCGCGTGCTGCCCCTGACTGCCGCCGCGCTTGCCCAGGCGGGGCGCAGCCTGCAAGACGTTGAACTGGTGGCCTACACGCGCGGGCCCGGCCTGGCGGGTGCCTTGCTCGTGGGCGCGGGTGTGGCCTGTGCCATGGCTGCCGCGCTGGGCAAACCCACCCTGGGCGTGCACCACCTTGAAGGGCACCTGCTCTCGCCCTTTCTCAGCGCCGATCCACCCGAATTTCCCTTCATTGCACTGCTCGTGTCTGGCGGGCACACGCAGCTCATGCGTGTGGATGGTGTCGGCCAGTACCAGCTGTTGGGTGAAACCATAGACGACGCCGCTGGCGAAGCCTTTGACAAATCGGCCAAGCTGCTCGGGCTGGGTTACCCAGGTGGGCCTGCGCTCTCCCGTTTGGCACAGCAGGGCGATCCGCAGGCCTTCAAGCTGCCTCGCCCCCTGCTGCACAGCGGCGACTTGGACTTCTCTTTCGCCGGGCTCAAGACGGCGGTATTGACCCAGGCCAAGAAGCTGGGTGATGACCTGCCGCTGCGCAGAGCCGACCTGGCGGCGTCCACGCAGGCGGCCATCGTTGAAGTGCTGGTTAAAAAAGCTCTGGCAGCCGTGAGCCAGTCGGGGTTGCGTCGGCTGGTGGTGGCCGGTGGCGTGGGGGCCAACAGCCTGCTGCGCGAGCAGTTGAACCAGGCCTGCGCCAAGCGCGGCGTTCGGGTGCATTACCCCGAGTTGCACCTGTGCACCGACAACGGCGCCATGATCGCACTGGCCGCTGGCTTGCGGGTCCAGACGGGCGGGTTGCCGCCATCTTCCGGCTACGGTTTCGACGTCAAACCCCGTTGGCCACTGGCTGACTTGTCTCAGGCCGTGCAGTAAACTGGCGCACCTTTTTTGTTTTGGTGTCGCATATGTGACACCAAACGGGTTGTGTCGAAACCCCTTCGGGCTTCCAAGAGCATCACCATGAAACTGCTGTCTTCCCTGACGCGTCTCGGAACGCGTACCCTGCGTGCGGTCTCGCGCCGCAGCGCCCTGGCCGCCATCGCGTCGATGGCCTGCATCGGCATGGCATCTGCCAACACCACGCCTGCGGGCGCCCCCATCCGCCTGGCCCTTATCGAAGGCCTGTCCGGCCCGTTGGCCAACACAGGTGAAGCGGTGTTCCGCAACCTGGTCTGGGCCACCGAACGCGTCAACGCCCGTGGCGGCGTGCGCTTGCCCGGCGGTGCACGGCCGCTCTTGGTCGAGCGTTTCGACAGCAAAGGCCAGACCGAAGAGGCCCTTTCCTCCTTGCGCGCCGCCGTGGACGCCGACATCCGCATCGTCATGCAGGGCAACTCCTCGGCCGCCGCCGCCGCCCTCATCGACGCCATCAACAAGCACAACGAGCGCGACCCGTCGCGCCAGGTGCTGTTCCTCAACTACTCGGCGGTCGACCCCATCCTCACCAACGAGAAGTGCAGCTTCTGGCATTTCCGCTTCGACGCTCATGCCGACATGCGCATGGCCGCGCTGATGGACGTCATCAAAGCCGACCGCGACGTGAAAAGCGTCTATCTGATCGGCCAGGACTACAGCTTTGGCCAAGCCGTGCAGCGTGAAGCCCGCCGCCAGTTGGGCCTGCAGCGCCCAGACGTCCGCATCGTGGGGGAAGAGCTGCACCCCATGGCCCGCGTCAAGGACTTCCTGCCTTACGCCACCAAGATCAAGGCCAGCGGTGCGCAGGCCGTCATCACCGGCAACTGGGGCAACGACCTGACGCTGCTGGTCAAGGCCGCGCGCGAAGTCGGCTTTGAAGGCAAGTTCTACACCTTCTACGGCAACGCCCTGGGTGCGCCTGCCGCCATTGGCGATGCTGGCATCGGCAAGGTGGTGGCTGTGGCCGACTGGTTCCCCAACGTCCCCGGCGCCGAATCCAAGGCGTTCTACGAGAGCTTCCGCGTCCGCTTCCCGCGCCCGGCAGACGATTACGTCCACATGCGCATGCAGTTGATGATCGAAGCCTTGGCACAGGCCATCGAGCGGGCTGCTGGTTCGACGGCGGGCATGCCCTCGGCCCTGGCCATGGCCCGGGCGCTGGAATCTGCAGATGTCACGCTGGCGGGGCAGCGCCTGCGCATGCGCGCGGCCGACCACCAGGCCCAGCAGGCGCTCGTGGTGTCCGTCATGGACCGCCAGGGTGCCCCCGGTGTGCCGTTCGACGTGGAAGGCTCCGGCTACGGCTTCCGCGTCATCCGCCAACTGGCGCCCAGCGCCGCAGAACAACCCCACAGCTGCCAGATGAACCGTCCGTGACAATCGCTCGCCCATAATTGCCCCATTGTTTCCAACGAAAGGGCAGGGCATGCGATCCGTCGTGGCAGAACTGGAAGAGTCGCGCATCCGCGAGGTGGCCAACGCCGGCATGGGGCGCGACGACATGCTGGCCTTCTGGTTCGGCGAGAGCGACGAAGTCACGCCCGGCTTCATCCGCGAGGCGGCGATAGCCTCCCTCAACGCGGGTGAAACCTTCTACGCCCACAACCTGGGCCTGCCCGCCTTGCGCGAAGCCTTGGGCCGCTACACGCACAGGCTGCATCCGCAGCACGACGCGGCGCACTGGCAAGGCCGTATCGCCGTCACTTCCGGCGGCGTGAACGGCCTGATGTTGGCCGCGCAAACGCTGGTGGACGCTGGCGATGAGGTGGTCGTCGTCACCCCGGTGTGGCCCAACCTGGTCGCGCAACCTCTCATCATGGGCGGCAAGGTGCGCTGCATCAGCCTGCACCCTGGCGATGATGGCCTGTGGCGGTTGGACCTGGCCGAGCTTCTGGCTGCCGTCACGCCCGGCACGCGCATGCTGGTGCTCAACGCGCCCAACAACCCCACCGGGTGGACGCTCACCCGCGCCGAACAGCAGGCCATCCTGGACCATTGCCGCCGCACCGGCACCTGGGTGCTGGCAGACGAGGTGTACGAACGCCTGTATTACGCCGCCAGCGGCAACGGCTGCGCGCCCAGCTTCCTGGACGTGGCCGAGCCCGACGACCGCCTCATCGTGGTGCACAGCTTTTCCAAGAGTTTCCTCATGACGGGCTGGCGCCTGGGCTGGATGGTGTTGCCGCCCGAACTGGTTCAGCCGGTGGGCAAGCTCATCGAGTTCAACACCTCTTGCGCACCCGTGTTCACCCAGCGTGCCGCGGTGGTGGCGCTGGAGCGCGGCGACGAGGTGACGCCCGCCCTGGTTGCGCACCTGAAGCGTTGCCGCGACACCCTGGTGCCGCTATTGCAGGCCTTGCCGGGCGTTCAGGTGGCCGTGCCGCCGGGCGGCATGTACGCCTTCTTCAAGCTGCCCGTGGAGGGCGACAGCCTTACGGTGGCCAAGCGCCTGGTGCGCGAGGCCGGGCTGGGCCTGGCGCCCGGCAGCGCCTTCGGCATGGAAGGGGAGGGTTGGCTGCGCTGGTGCTTCGCCAGCCGCGACGTTGATCGCCTGCGCCAAGGGGTGGCTCGCCTTCAGCGCTGGCTCGGGGTATAATCATCAGTTGCCTTCGCATGTGCGTGGGCAATTCACGCCCGTTGCGGCAGCTGGCAACCCTTCATGGGGAGCGGCAACCTGCGGCGGGTCGCATGTCAACCAAGGACTCATCCAAATGATCGCATCCTCCATCAAGGCCGAAGTCATCGCGGCCAACGCCCGTGCCGCCAACGACACTGGTAGTCCCGAAGTGCAAGTCGCCATCCTGACCGCACGCATCAACGAACTGACCCCCCACTTCAAGACCCACGCCAAAGACCACCACGGTCGCCGCGGTCTGCTGAAGATGGTGAGCCGCCGCCGCAAGCTGCTGGACTACCTGAAGTCCAAGGACTCCGACCGTTACGTCGCCCTGATCCAGAAACTGGGCCTGCGCAAGTAATTTGGTCCGGCGCAAACGCTGAACAAGAAACGCCTGGGTTGCCACGCTGCCTCAGGCGTTTTTCGCTTTTTCAACGGAGTGCTGTCGTTCAGATCGAAGCTGTGTCATTCCAACGGGGCGTCTGCAACGCCCGTCGCCTCGCTGGAATGGCATCGTGTTCTGAAGGCAAATCTCCAGGCAGGGTGCGTGGCCTCACACGCACACATCAAAGGAGCAGAACATGAGCATGTTCAACAAAGTCACCAAAACCTTCCAATGGGGCAAGCACACTGTCCGCATGGAAACCGGCGAAATCGCCCGTCAGTCCAGCGGCGCCGTGCTGCTCGACATGGAAGGCACCGTCGTGCTGGCCACCGTGGTGGCCAAGAGCGAAGCCAAGGCCGGCCAGGATTTCTTCCCGCTGACCGTTGACTACATCGAGAAGTCCTACGCCGCTGGCAAGATCCCCGGCAGCTTCTTCAAGCGTGAAGGCCGCCCCAGCGAGCTGGAAACCCTGACCAGCCGCCTGATCGACCGCCCCATCCGCCCGCTGTTCCCTGAAGGTTTCTTCAACGAAGTGCAGGTGGTCATCCACACGCTGTCGCTGAACCCGGAAGTGGACGCCGACATCGCAGCCATGATCGCCACCAGCGCCGCGCTGTCCGTGTCTGGCATCCCGTTCAACGGCCCCATCGGTGCAGCTCGCGTGGGCTACATCAACGGTGAATACGTCCTCAACCCCGGTCAGTCCGAGCGTGCCAACAGCCAGATGGATCTGGTCGTTGCAGGCACCCAGGCCGCCGTGCTGATGGTCGAGTCCGAAGCCGAGCAACTGTCCGAAGAAGTGATGCTGGGCGCCGTGGTGTTCGGTCACGAGCAGGGCAACATCGCCATCAATGCCATCAACGAACTGGTGCGTGATGCTGGCAAGCCCGAGTGGAACTGGCAGCCCCCGGCGCAAGACGACGCCCTGATCGCCAAGGTCGAGGCCCTGGGTCGCGACAAACTCGTCGCCGCATACCAGATCCGCAACAAGCAGGCCCGTACCCAGGCCTGCCGCGAGGCTTATGCCGCCGTCATGGAAGGCCTGAAGGCCGAAGGCGTGGAGTTCGACGGCGTGAAGGTTGAAGGCCTGCTGTTCAACATCGAAGCCTCCATCGTCCGTGGCCAGATCCTGGCCGGCGAGCCCCGCATCGACGGTCGCGACACCCGCACCGTGCGCCCCATCGAAATCCGCAACGGCGTGCTGCCGCGCACCCACGGTTCCGCCCTGTTCACGCGTGGCGAAACCCAGGC
>CAMLOF010000041.1 GCA_946481585.1 uncultured Macromonas sp.
CCAGCGACAGCAGTGTGGCCATCGCTCCCGTGCTCTTCAGTACGGTGCGGCGTGTGGAAGAAATGTGCATGGGGAGCTCCGAATACGTTAAAAAAAGTTGATCTGGATCAACGTGTTCCCAAGACTACGGCACCAAGGCGTACCAGCGCATCAGTATAAACACCGAATACTTATATAAGATATTGCTGATATTGATAACCAAACAAGAGAAAGGGGCAAAACACAGTCGGCCACAAAAAAAATGAACCCGGGCAGCGTTGCTACCGGGTTCCTGGTACGCGGGGTTGTGCCGCCAAGTCTACTGAATGACGCCCAGCGCTGCGCTCACCAGACCAGCGGCGCTGCCGTCGTGGCGCAAGCCCAAGGCATCGGCCTTGGGGGTATGCAGCGGCGGGAAGGAGGCGAAGAGGCGTTGCACCTGCTCGTCGGGCGCATAGGTGACCAGGGTTCGCCGGGATTCACCGAAACGCTGTGCCAACGCATCGACCACGCTCTGCATGGAGAGCCATTGGGCGGGCATCAGACAGGAGCGGCCCGGGCCGAGCCAGGCAGCATCGAAGGTGGCTGCGCGCAGCAGGTTGTCCACACAGGCCTGGGCAGACAGCCACCAGGCCGTGCCTTCGGGGCGCACAGGCAGCGTCACCGGGCGGCCTTGGGCCAGTGCCCAGAAGACTTCGCTCATGAAGGATGAGATCAAGCCCTGCGAGGGGCCAGGGCGCGCCACGATGCCGGGCAGGCGCAGCGAGCAGCCTTGGACCCAGCCACGCCGCGTTGCATCGGCCACCAGAATTTCGCCTATCCATTTGTGGGCACCGTAGCTCAGGGAAGGCGCGGGCGGCGTGTCGTCGTCCACCACCGTGCCTAACGATTCGCCATAGACGGCGATGGAGCTGGCATAGACGAAGCGGGGACACTGTGCATGGCTGCCCAGCCACTGCAGCCAGTTGGCGGTGGCGTCGAGGTTGACGCTGCGCCCCAGGGTGGGATTGCGCTCGGCGGCACCGCCCGGCACGCTGGCCAGGTGGAACACCACGTCCAGCGGCTGTTCGCCCAGGCGTTGCAGCAACGCCGGGTCGGCAATGCTGCCCTGCACGCGCACGATGCGCGGGTCGGCAGGCAAGGCATCGAGCTGCAAATCCACAGCCACCAGCGATTTCACCGGTGTGCCCGCCACGCCATCGGCCAACAGGCGGTTGACCAAGGCCGCACCAATGAAACCGCCCGCGCCCGTGACCACCACATTGCTCATGTTCTTTCCTTTTGATTCACGCTCGTTGGCCAGCCGCAGCCCCGAGTTCAAACACGCCGATCAGGCGCCCCATTTCCCCGGCGCGGCCCAGCAGTGCAGTGCCCGCGCCGTTCAGGCGCTCGGAGAGTGCGGCGTTCTGCCGGGTGATTTCGTCGAACTGGCCCAGGGTCTGGTTGACCACCGCCAACGATGCCCCCTGGTGCGCGGCGGATTCGGCCAACACTTCCACCGACCCCGACAGACCACCCGTGACGCCCACCATGCGCTGCATGACGTCACCCGCTCCGGTGGCACGGGCACTGGCTGCGTCCACACGCTCGCGGGCCTGGCCGCTGAGAGTCCGTATCTGCCCAGCCGCTGCGCCTGCCTGGGACGCGAGTTGCCGGACCTCTGCCGCGACGACGGCAAAACCGCGCCCGTGGACGCCAGCACGCGCCGCTTCGATGGAGGCGTTGAGGGCGAGGATGTTGGTCTGAAAGGCGATGCCGTCGATGACGCCGACGATGTCGGTGATGCTTTCCGCGACGGTGGCGATGTGCTGCATCTGCTCGACAAGGGCGGACACGGCCGCTGCGCCCTGGCGGGCATCCTCGCATGCCTCGGAGGCAGAGCGGCTGGCGTCGCGCGCGGCGGAAACACTGGATGCCGACGCGGCGCTGAGTTGCCGCAACGCCTCGGCCGTGTCGCGCAGGCTGGCGACGGCGCTCTCGCTGCGCTGCGACAGCCGTGCGCTGCCCTCGCCCACGTCCTGACTGGCGGTGCGCACTTCCACCGCCGACGCCTGCAGCGCCGCCACGGTGTGGCACAAACGCGATTGCATGTCGGACATGGACTGCAGCAGGCGGCCGAATTCATCGCTGCCGTGCGCAGGAATGGTGTTGTCCAGCCGACCCTGCGCGATGCGTTCGGCCAGCTCGACCGCATCGCGCATAGGGCGCCCAATGCCGCGAGCCAGGCTCATGGCCAGGAACACGGCCAGCAACACGGCAACCGCCGTGACGACGGCCAAAGCGGTGACGGCGTAGCGCTGGTAGGACTGGGCAGAGGCCAGTTCCTGACGGTTGGCCTGGGCAATGGCATCGACCATGGCCACGATCAGGGCGCGCCAGCGCGCTTCGGCGCCTTCGGCAGGCAGCAGCAACACCAGTGCGCCATCCACCCCCGCGCCGGACAGCAAAGTCCGAACGGCAGCGTCGTGCACCGGCATCACCTGTTCACGCAGTTGCCTCACCTCAGCCAGTTGGGCAAGCAAACCGTCGGGCGCTTGATGCGCCGCCTTCACAGCCTGCAACAGCGCGTCTTCCGTTTCCAGGTACTTGGCCTGGGCCTTCTTGATGACGCTGGTCTGCACGGCCAGATCCTGCGGATCGGTGAGGACCAGCAGCGAGCGAAGCGCACCCATCCAGTCCAGCTGCGCGGCGTTGAGCCGGTGCGCCAGATCGCTCTGCCGGTTGTGCCCGCCGATGATGCGCTCCATCTGGACGCCAAGCGCGCGTACCTGCCATATGGCGACGCAGGCCAGGATCAGCAGCAGGGCCACCTCCATGCCCATGCCCGTCAACAAGCGCCTGCGCACCGAGCCTTGGCCCGCGCTGGCGCGCACCAGACGGATGAGTCTGCGCGGCCAGGGTGCGGGCACGGTCGCCGGGCTGAGCTGCGGCAAATGGGGCAGCCCTGCGTCAGCCATGGTGCTGCACAACGCGCTGTTCGATCACGCCAAAGGGGCCGGGCAGCCCGCTTTCCCACAGAGCTTGCATGCGCACCGCTTCGCCGTAGCGCATGAAGGGGGTGCGGCTTTCGCCCTGGTCGATTTTTTCGATGACGCGGCGCTCGGCGATGCAGGCCGAACCGGCCGCGCGGTCGCGGTTGGAGACGGTGCCCGAACCGATGATGGTGCCCGGCGTGAGGCGGCGCGTGCGCGCGGCGTGTGCGATGAGTTCACCGAAGCCGAAGTTCATCTCCTGCCCATGGGGTGCGCCGAAACGTTCACCCCGGAAATCCACCCGCAAGGGCAGGCAGACGCGCCCGTCGCGCCAGGCGCCGCCCAGCTCATCGGGCGTCACGGCCACGGGCGCAAAGCTGCTGGACGGCTTGGCCTGCAAAAAGCCGAAACCGGTTTTCATCTCGCGCGGGCCGAGGGCGCGCAGGCTCCAATCGTTGATCTGCACCACCAGCCGCACGGCACCCAACGCCTGTGCGGGTGTGGCGGCCATGGGCACTGGCCCCAACACGACGCCGAACTCGCCCTCGAAGTCGATGCCATCGGCCTCGCTGGGCAGGGGCACGTCGTCGTGCGGTCCCAGGAAGTCGTCGCTGGCGCCCTGGTACATCACGGGAATGGTGTCGAAGTCTGGAATGGGCGGCGTGTTGAAGGCCTGCTCCATCAAGTGACCATGGTTGAGGAAGGCCGACGCGTCGCACCACTGCGGGCTGCGGGGCAGCGGCGCGGCGCAACGCTCGGGGTTGAACGGCACGCTACCTGCGGCCTGGCCGTCGTCAAGCGCGTTGGCCAGTGCCTGCAGCGCGGGCAGCACTTCGTCCCAACGTTCCAATGCCTCCAGTAGTGTGGGCGCAATGGCGGACGCGTCGAGCATGCGCTGCATGTCGCGCGAAACAAGGTGCAGGCGGCCGTCGGCCGAGCCATCGCGCAAGGTGGCGAATCGCATGAATGTCCTTTCAGTGTTTCAGTTGCCGTCGCTGATCAGCGTGCCGCCGTCCACGACCAGTGTTTGCCCGGTGATGAACCCGCCGGCCTTGCCCGCGAGCATGAGCACGACCCCGGCCACCTCGTGCGGCTCGCCAACGCGGCGCAAGGGCGTGAGGGCCAGCCTGCGTTCCATGAAGGTGGCATCGGCCATGAGTCCGCTGGCCAGCGGTGTGCGGATGAGCCCCGGCGCAATGGCATTGACGCGCACGCCCGAGGGCCCCCATTCGACGGCCAGGTTGCGGGCCATTTGCGAGAGCGCCGCCTTGGACAAGCCGTACAAGCCAATGGATCGGTTGCCGCGCAAGGCAGCGATGCTCGACAGAAGCACGACACTGCCGCCGCCCCGCCCGGCCATGGCCGGAACCAGCCTGCTGGTGAGCACATGCGCAGACCGCAGGTTGACGGTCATGACGGCATCCCAATCATCGGCGCTGACGTTGCCCAGGGGCCCCGCTGGGCCTTGGATACCTGCGTTGTGCACCAATATGTCAACGCCACCGTGCTCATTCAGCATCGCGTCGGCCAGGCGGTTCACGTCGCCCATGTCCAACAGGTCGGCAGGCCTGGCTTGAACGTTCAAACCCTGCGCACGCCAGGCGCTGGCCGCGGCTTCACATGCCTCGGCGTCCCTGTCGCTGGCCACCACCTGCGCACCGTGGCTGGCCAGGGCTTCCACCATGGCACGCCCCAGCCCGCCAGTGGCGCCCGTTACCAGGGCGCGCTGGCCAGTCAGGTCGAACAAGGCACTGGCTGCCACGCTCATGCCCGCCCCAAGGCCTGTGCGATGGTGGGGTCGTAGCAGCCGTCCACCAGCACGAAAAGCATGCGGCAGGGCTTGCCGGACCGGTTGGCCCAGGCGTGGTTGGTGCCGCGCTGCACCACCACGCTGCCGGGCTTGAGCAGCACCTCGCCTTGGTCGAGCACCAGGGTCATTTCGCCTTCGATGACGACGCCGTAGTCCACCGACTCGGTGCGGTGCATCAGCGGATGCGGCGACTGCGCTTTGACGGTGGACGCCGCTTCGTCGCCGATCTGGCTGAAGGCGTCTTTCATGCGTTGCGCGCCGTGGGCCAGGAATTCTTCGGTGTCGGGCGGGATATCGACAAACCGAAAACGCGTGCCATGTTTGGGGGGCGGCAAGGTGAGCGGCCCGAGGGTGGGGTCGGCGCCGTTGTCCACGGGAGCGGGGGCACCGCTGGTGGACCACACCTCGTGGAACACCGTGCCGGGGATGGCGGCGATTTCGACCACCGTGGGCAAGGGGCCGTTGGAGACGACGATGGCCTGGCCCTGGGCGTTGTGCCCGGTGACGACGCGGTGGATGGGGGCAAAGCTCATGCGCTGGTCTCTTCTTCAAAAATGGCCACGGCCCGCGTCCACCCGGCGGATGCGCCACGGATCTTGTGCGGGAAGCAGCTGATGGTGAAACCCGTGGGCGGCAACGCCTCCAGGTTGTGGAGTTTTTCGAGGTGGCAGTAACCGATGTCGCGGCCCGCCTTGTGCCCTTCCCAGATCAAGGCCTTGTTGCCGGTTTCGGCCACCTTTTTGGCGGTGTAAGAGAAGGGAGCGTCCCAGCTCCAGGCGTCGGTGCCGGTGAGGCGCACGCCGCGCTCCAGCAGGTACATGGTGGCTTCATAGCCCATGCCGCAACCGGCGCCCAGGTAGTCCGGCTGGCCGTAGCGCGAACCCGCACGGGTGTTGACCACGACGATCTCCAGCGGCTGCAGCTCGTGCCCGATGCGCTGCAGCTCGGCCTGCACGTCGGCGGCGGTGGCCACGTAGCCGTCGGGGAAGCGGCGGAAGTCGAGCTTTACGCCAGGCTGGAAGCACCATTCCAGCGGCACCTCGTCGATGGTGATGGAGGGGCGCGCGCCGCCGAGCTTGGCGTCTTGCGTGGAATGGAAGTGCCAGGGTGCGTCCAGATGGGTGCCGTTGTGCGTGGTCAGCGTCACCCACTCGGCGGCGGCGGCTTCGCCATCGGGGTAGTCTGCGGGCGTGGTGCCCGGCAGCATGGCCATGAACTCGGGCAGGGTGTCGGCGTGCTTCTGGTAGGTGATCTTCGGCGCCAGGGGCGGCGGGTCCGAGAGCACGTCGTTTTCCAGGTAGATGGACAGATCGACGAAGCGCCGTTGGGTGGGTTTGCGGCTCATGCGGCGGCTCCCGAAGCGGCTTTTGAAGCGGTGACTGGCAGACCATGCCCGCGCAGCTGTGCAAAGCAGGCCACAGCCACCAGGGCCATGCCCAGCGCGGCAAAGGCGATGGCGCTGTAGCCCAGGGTCTTGACCAGCGTGCCGCCCAGGATGGGCCCAACGGCGGCACCGGCCATCAGCATGGCGGGTGTGCCTGCCAGAGCGCGGCCAGTGGTGTCGATGCGCGCCAGCAAACCGAAGGCAAAGGTGTGCGTGAAGATCATCACCGCCACAAAGACGGCAGCCGCGGCGGCGTAGGGCGCGAAGGCGGTGGCCGTCATCACCGTGAACACCAAGGCGGCTTGCAGCACCGGCCCGCTCATCAGCACGCGGTGCGCGGGCAGGCGTTTTTCCAGCACGGCAGCCAATGCTGCGGGCAGCAGGTTGACCATGCCCAGCGCCACCAGCACGGCGGTGATGGCCTGTGGCTCGAAGCCGCGGTGGTGCCCCACGCGCTCCAGGAAGCTGAAGGCCATGGCCTGCACCAGCCCCATGCAGCTGATGCCTGCAATGCCGAACCACACCACACGCGGCATCGTGGCGGCCGTTGCCTTGTCTTGCGGCGCATCGTCTGCGGTTGGTGCCACAGCAGGAAAGGCCAGCCAGGCCACCACGGCAGCAAACGCCATGAGCCCGCCGAACAGGCCGAACAGCAGCTGCCCGCCCTGCTCCATGACCAGCGCCGAAGCCCCGCCCAGGAACAGCACGGCGAACACGCCCAGGGCCATGCCCACCAGCGCGAACAGACGGTGCGGTTGGCCGCTGCGCCCGATGGTGCCGTGCGTGACGCTCAAGGCCGAGCCTGCCGCCAAGCCCGCCAGGCCGTGCAGCGCGGCCATGGGACCAAAGGCGTTCTGGTCCATCAACGCAGCAAAGCTCAGGGCCGCCACGCTGAAGCCCGCCACCGCCACCCAGCGGCCCTGCAGGCGATGAAAGCGCGGGGCCAGCAGCACGCTGGACAACACCGCGCCCAGCAGGAACAGGGTCACCAGCCCGCCTGCCTGCTGCGGGTCGAAGCGGTGGTGCTGGATGAGGCTGCCCACCCAGATGGGCAAGGCCACCAGGTCCACCATGCCCGCGCAATGCGCCACCATCAACGCGGCGCGGCCGCGGCGGCTTGTGATCGGAACGCTCATGTTTGTCTCCTTGTGTTGAGCGGGTCAGATGGGCTGGGCCAGCGCCATCATGGATTCGCGCATGATCTGGGCGTGCTCGGCCTTGTCGCCGCCTTCCACCTCGATGCGGCACAGGCGTTCGGAGTTCTTCACCACCAGACGGCAACGCTCGAAGCGACGCGCGTGGAAGGCGTCAAGCGCGGCCTGCAGGTCGGCATGGCGCTCCAGTTCCTCGCCCAGCACGATGCCGCTTTCGATGCCGATGCCCGCACCCGACGCCAGGTGCGGCGTGGTGGCGGCCACGGTGTCGCCAATGAAGACCACGCGCCCCCGGTTCCATGGCGTGGGCACCAGCAGGTTGGCCAGCGGGCGGTAGTCGATGGCTGCCTCGGGCGTGGCCATGTGCGGAATCAGCGCCTGCAGAACGGGTGACAGGAAGGGCTTCAACAAGCCCTGCACCACCGTCGGCCAGGTGGTGGGGTCGATGTGCTCCTTGGTCGGGCGGTCTTCGGTGATGAAGAGGTACATCTGCGTGGCGGAGCAGGGGTTGACACCGCACTTGATGTGCTCACCCAGCCACATGGCCGGGCGCACCAGCTCTGCCGGACGTGGGCACACGGCGCGCCACACCCCTTGGCCGATGTATTGCAACGGCCCGACCTCGGGCATGAACCGGGCGCGCAGCGGCGAATGCACGCCGTCGGCGGCCACCACCAGGTCGTAGCTGCGCTGCTCGCCACTGGTCAGGCGCACATGCACTTGCTGGCCGTCTTGCACAATGTCTTGCCAGGTCTGGCCCAGCAACACGTTCACGCCCGCGGCACGTGTGGCGTCGGCCAGAATACGCGCCAGCGCCGGACGCATGATGCCGCCGCCGCCGGGCACGCTAGACCCCACCACAGGCGGCGTGGGCATGGTGGCAATGTGGTGTCCCTGCTGGGTGTAGAGGTCCACCCCGGCGGACACCCAGCCTTCTGCCTGGAAGCGGTCGAACACGCCCAGCGTCTCCAGCGCGCGCAGCGTGGGGCCGTTGACCGTGATGCCCGCACCCAGCGGGCACCAGGCGGGGTCGACCTCCAGCAAATCCACCGCGATGCCTGCGCGCTGCAGGCGAATGGCCGCCGCCATGCCGGAAAAACCGCCTCCCACCACCAGGACGTTGTTCACTGCTGCCATGGTCATGTTCCTTTCGTTTGTCTCACTCAATGGGTTGTGTTTGTTCGGTGCGGGCCAGCCAGAGCTGCCCTTCACCGTCGATCGTCAGCGGCACGCGCTGCAAGGCTTGGCCCAGGCAGGGGCCGTGCACGCACAGGCCGGTGCCGGGTTCAAAGCGGGCGCCGTGGGCGTGGCACATCACGTGCTGCCGGTCGGGGCTCAGGTAGGCGTGGCGCCGCCAGGCCATGGGAGCACCGTCCACGTGCGGGCAGGCGTTGCGCCAGGCGTGCAGTTCACCGCCATGGCGCACCACGAACAGGCGGTCCTGGCCGTCCTCGTCGGGCAGGAAGCCCCTGGCTTCGCCTTCGCCCAGCTCATTGGCCAGGCAAAGGGGCACGGCATGCACTGGCAGCTTGGCATTCATGGTCTGGGCGCCACTGCGTTCAGGCGGCGTAGTCGCCGTTGTCGGGCGTACCGGGGCCGGGCATCCACTTGTCGCGGCGGCGCAGCAGAAAGGCCTGCGACGCATCGGCGCTGATCTTGGCCACACGCGGGCGCCAGGTGTTGTCGTGCAGGTCCATGTCGGCGTCCATTTCCACGTGGCATCCGAAGGGGCTGTTGAAGTACCAGAACCAGTTGGAGCCGAAGACGTGGCGCCCCGGCCCCCAGAAGGCCTGGTAGCCCGCCTCGATGAAGCGGTTGCCGTTCTGGATGACTTCGGTGGGCCCGCCGAAATGGAAGGTGAAGTGCTCCACGCCTTGCATGAACGCAGGCGCGCCGATGAGGAAGTGGCTGTGGTGCTCCAGCGAGCCTGCGGGCTGCATGAAGGGGCCCACGCCGTCGAAGCGGTCGGTCACGCGAAAGCCCAGGCGGTTGACGTAGAAGGCCTCGGCCTTGGCCACGTCGGGCACGAAGTACACCAGGTGCGACAGGCTGCGCGGCTGTATGCGCCCGCGCCCGGCCTGCACGCCCAACTGGTTGGCCACGCGCTGCAACGGCGAGCCCGGTGCGTTCGACACCTCACCCAGCAGGTGCAGGGGCTGGCGGCGGCTGAGCTGGAAGCCGATGGCAAAGCCAGCGTCGTCCACGCTTTGCAGGCTGCCATCGGGTAGGCGCAGTACCTCGCGGTCACGCGCCAGCTCGGCCTCAATGGCGTCGAGCGTGGCGGCATCGGCCACACCCATCACGCACTTGCGCAACTGGCAGCCCTTGGGGGCGGCGGGCAGGCTGGCGTCGGTGGCAGCGAATAGCTCCACGCCCGTGCCGTCCAGCGCCACCAGGCGGTGGGGCTGGTCAGCAGCGGGTTCCAGGCCGTAGTCCAGCAGGTACTGGCGGCAGGCAGCCAGGTCTTCCACGCCAAAGACCAGGGTTTCAATTCCGGTGATGTTCATGATTCAGGGAGTCCTTGAATTGCTGTGTGCAGGTGAGTCAGGCAGTGCGCCCGCCCAGGGTTTCGGCCACCCAGTCGGCGATGTATTGGCCCGCGTTGATGCTGTTGTCGAAGCTGGAGTGCTGCACGCCGCCCTCGCGGTCGGTGAAAACCTTCAGTTCGCGTTTGGGGCTGTTGACGAGTTGCTCGTAGGTGCGGTGCGCCCACTTGAGCGGGATCTGCGAATCCTTCTCGCCGTGCGTGACCAGGAAGGGCACCTTGATCTTCTCGACCACGCCGTCCAGGTGCACGTTCTCGGCAATGCGCATGAAGTCGTCTATGTCCTTGGCACCCCACACCCAGCACACGTGCGCCCAGTAGTGCGGCACGGGCAGGCTGCCTTCGCGTTCCAGGCGGCGCTTCTGCACGTCGCGCCAGTCGTGGTTGGCGCCCCAGGCCACGCCACAGGCAAAACGCGGCTCCATGGCCACGGCGCGCGGGCAGTAGTAGCCGCCCAGCGAAACGCCTTCGCAGCCAATGCGCTTGGGGTCGATGTCGTCGCGCTGCTCCAGCCAGTCCACCACGCGGCTGGCCCAGTGCTCGCTGTCGTAGCGCGCCGTCATGCCGTGCAGGCGCAGCGCCTCGCCCGTGCCAGGCTGGTCCACGATCAACGAAGCCACGCCGCGCTTGGCCAGCCACGCGGGCAGGCCAACGCGGTATTTCATCTCCTTGGTTGAATCCAGCCCGTTGAGCTGCACCAGCACGGGCGCGCGGCCCTGCACGCCTTCGGCTGGCACGTACAAGGCCGACAGGTGCTTGCCCTCGTACGG
The DNA here is from genome assembly GCA_946481585.1 of uncultured Macromonas sp. The sequence continues at coordinate 10,615 of CAMLOF010000041.1, forward strand.
AATTTCAACGCGCTCGCAGTTCTCACGCGACAGCTTCAGGCCCTCGGCAAACAGGTCGAGGTGGCGCCGGTACAGCGCCAGTCGCCCCGGCGCGTTGTGCGCCTGCAGCCGCTCGGCGGTGATGAGGTAGCTGGCGGCACGGCTGATCTTCTCGCCTGCCGACAGGGCGCGGCCGCGTGCCTTGTCTTCTTCGGCGAGCATGCACAGCTTGTCGGCCATCTTCACCCAGGTCTCGCGAAAGGCCTGCGTGCCTGCAGCGTCGGGCGCCTTGGCGGCCTCTTGCAAGGGGGCGCACATCTCTTCGATCTCGCCGATGCGCGCGCCCATCTCGATGGCCAGATCGACCGACAGGTTCCAGACGTAGTTGGTGGGAAAGTACTTGAACATGGATGAATGGGTTTGAGGGAAAAAAATCAGACGGCGGAAGGCGCCACGGCTGGGGCCGCAGGCGTTGAGGCCTCTGCGGGAACGGGGGGCTCAGTGGGCTGCCGCACGGCCGCCGGGCGCAGCAGGAAGTGCGCGAGCGCAGGCACCAGCACCAGGGCGCCGAGCATGTTCCACAGGAACATGAAAGCCAGCAGCAGGCCCATGTCGGCCTGGAACTTGATGGGGCTGCCCACCCAGGTGATGACACCGATGGCCAGCGTCACGCCAGTGAGCATGACCACCTTGCCGGTGAAGAGCAGCGCACGGTAGTAGGCCTCGGACAGGCTCTTGCCCTGGCGCAGCTGCGCCAACGTGACCGACAGGATGTAGAGCGCGTAGTCCACGCCTATGCCCACGCCCAGCGCAATCACGGGCAGCGTCGCCACCTTCACGCCCATGCCCAGGGCCACCATCAGCGCCTCGGCCAGCATGGAGGTGAGCATGAGCGGCAGCACCGCCACCACCACCGCGCGCCAGCTGCGGAAGGTCACGAAGCACAACACCACCACCGCGCCGTAAACCAGCACCAGCATCAGGTGCCAGGCGTCCTTCACCACGATGTTGGTGGCCGCCTCGATGCCCGCCGAGCCTGCCGCCAGCAGGAACTTGACCTCATCGGTGTCGTTGGCCTGGGCAAAGGCCTCGACGTGCGCGACCACGCGCGCCAGCGTGTCGGCCTTGTGGTCGCGCAGGAACACATAGACCGTGAGCAGGCCGCAGGCGTCGTTGTACAGGCCGCGCGGCGCGCCAGCGGTCACGGTGTTGAGCATGTCCTGGTTGGGCAGAAACTCGTACCAGCGCGGGTTGCCTTCGTTCAGGCCCGACAACACGCGGCGGTTCAGCAAGGCCAGGGTGTTGGTGCTCTCTACACCGTCGAGCTGGCGCAGCTGCCACTCCAGCGCATCCACCTTGTTGAGCGTGTCGTAGGCCGAGCAGTGCCCGTCTGGCGTGCGCACCATCACGGCCAGCACGTCGCTGCCCGCGCCGTAGGCCTTGTTCATGAAGGCCACGTCGCGGTTGTAACGGCTGTCGGCACGCAGTTCGGGCGCACCGGGGTCCAGGTCGCCGATCTTGAGCTGCGTGCTCGCCGCCAGCCCGGCCACGCCCAGCACGGTGCCAAACACCACCGCCAGTGCGGCCCAGCGGCGCTGCGTGAAACGGTCCAGAAACGCCCACAAGGCATGCTTGCCCGCGCCGCTTTCGTCGGCGGCTTCGGCGCGCAGGCTGCGCTCGGCGGCCTTGGCGCTCACACCCGTGTAAGACAACAGCACCGGCAGCAGGATCAGGTTGGTGAAGATCAACACCCCCACCCCGATGGACGCGGCAATCGCCAGTTCGCGGATCACCTGGATGTCGATGACCAGCAGCACGGCAAAGCCCACCGCATCAGCCAGCAGCGCCGTGAGGCCCGCCAGGAACAGGCGGCGGAAGGTGAAGCGCGCCGCCACCAGCTTGTGCATGCCCCGGCCCACGTCCTGCATGATGCCGTTCATCTTCTGCGCGCCGTGGCTCATGCCGATGGCAAACACCAGGAACGGCACCAGGATGGAATAGGGGTCCAGCGCAAAGCCCAGCGTGGGCAGCAGGCCCAGCTGCCACACCACGGCCACCAACGAAGCAAACACCACCAGCAGCGTGGATCGCACACAGCGCGTGTACCAGTACACCATGGCCGTTGCAATGGCCACGGCCAGTGCAAAGAAGACCAGCACCGCGCGCACACCGTCAATCAGGTCGCCTACGATCTTGGCAAAGCCGGTGATGTGCACGCCCACGCCTTCGGCCTCGTACTTGGCGCGCAAGGCATCCAGCCGGGCGGAAAAGGCGGCGTAGTCCAGCGCCTTGCCCTCGGCGTCCTGCGTCAGCAGGGGCACGAAGATCACGGTGGAACGCGCGTCGCGCGCCACGGTCTGGCCGATCTCGCCGGAACGCGCCACGTTGGCCGCAAGCTGTTGCAGCGAGGCAGCCGAGCCGTCGTAGCCATCGGGGATGACGGGGCCGCCTTCCAGCCCCTCTTCGGTCACGCCCACCCAGCGCGTGGTGGGTGTCCACAGCGACTTCATGCGCGCGCGGTCCACGCCGGGCAGCAGAAACACCTCTTCGCTGAATCGGCGCAGTGTGTCCAGGTAAGCTGCGTCGTAGACCGTGCCATCGCTGCCCTCGGGCCGGGCCACCGCAATGCGCACCGCGTTGCCCAGGCCGCTGAGTTCGCGCTGGTACTTCAGGAAGTTCTGGATGTAGGGGTGCGTGGCGGGAATGGTTTTTTCGAAGCTGGCGTTGAGTTGCAGCTTGGTGGCCTGCCAGCCCAGCACCACGGTGACCAGCGCGCACAGCAGCACCACCAGCCAGCGTTGGGTGAACAGCACCCGCTCGATGATCGAGCCGGAACGGGGATCGAACCCTTGCAGCCCGCCTTGCGGCACGGCGGGGGTGGAATCATTCGGCATCATGGGCGGCCCCCTTCCTGTGCGGCTGGCGCAGGCAGGGTCACCACCCCGCCCAGGCCCACGGTCAACACTCGGCCGTCGTTGAGCGGCAACACGCCTGCCAGCGGTGGCAATGGCGTTGTGTTGAGCGGCTTCACCGTGCCGCCCTTGCCTTGCAACACCACTCCTGCCTGGCCTGCCAGAAAGAAGTTGCCCTGCGCCGTACCCGCACTGGCCGCCACCGACGCGGGCACCGGCAAGGGCAGCTGCGCCCAGTTGCGGCCGCCATCAGCGGACCGCCACACGTTTCCGCGCAAGCCCGCCAGCAACACGGCGCCGTCGGCCTGCAATTCCCCGGTGAACCAGCTGCCCCGGTAGGGGGACTCCACCGCCTGAAAGCTGTTGCCGCCATCGCTGGAACGCGCCAGCACGCCCTGTTCGCCCGCCAGCCAAACGGTGTCGCCCGCGCGGCGCGCCACGTACCAGTGCATGGCACGCGGGTTGGGCAGGCGGTCCATCCACGGCTGCCAGGTCTTGCCACCATCAACAGTGTGGAAAGCCAGCCCATAAGCACCCACCGCCAGAATGCGCTGCGCGTCCCACATCAGCACATCCAGAAAGGGCTTGTCCGGGCCGTCGTCCTTCAGGCGCTGCGCGTCGGCCTGGGCCTGTTCGCCCTGCGCCGCACGCTGGGCAATAGCGGCCAGCTGCACGCCGTCCAGGCGCAGCTGCCAGCTCGCGCCGCCATCGGCCGTGGTGAGCACCGTGCCGCCATGCCCCACGGCCACGCCGTGCTGCGCGTCGGCAAAACGCACCATGGTCAGCGTCACGCTCACCGGGCAAGGCACCTGGCGCCAGGTCTGGCCCTGGTCTTCGCTCAGGGCCACCATGCCACGCTCGCCCACCGCCACAATGCGCTGGCCCGCCTGCGCGGCGGCCAGCAACACCGAGCGCTCGGGCTGGCGCACCTGCAACGCCGGGCGCTGCAGGGCGTCACCCACGGGGGCTGCCAGGGCACTTGTCTGCACGCCGCTGCCTGCGGCAGCCAGCGCCAGAAGGATCGCTTTCACAACCGTCATGACCGCCCCGTTCAACGCACGCCCTGGCCAACCATGGCGTCAGGCGTAAAGAATGTGTCCGGGCGGCGCGGCACGATCTTGTAGTGCTGCTCGCGCTCGTTGACCACACCGCTGGCGTACCAGGCGCCCGAGATCAGGTCGTTGAAGCCCCACTGCTGCTGCG
>CAMLOF010000042.1 GCA_946481585.1 uncultured Macromonas sp.
AACGCGCCCTAGGGCGCGTTTTTCATTGGGGCGCCCGCGAAAGCCTTCACAAGAACGCCCGTCTCTCCTGCAGCACCCGCTCGAAAGCGGACGCCTCCAACGGACGGGAAAACAGAAACCCCTGCATTTCATCGCACCCACGAGCAGACAGGTATTCCAGTTGCTCCTGGGTTTCGATCCCCTCGGCCACCACACGCAGCCCCATGTTGTGCGCCAAGTCGATGATCGAGACAGCAATGAGCGCTGACTCCTTTTCTGACGCGATGTTGCGCACGAACGATTGATCAATCTTCAGCGCGTCGATGGGAAAACGGCTGAGGTAGCCAAAGCTCGAATAGCCCGTGCCAAAGTCATCCAGAGACAGGTGAACACCAAGCTGCTTGAGCTGTTGCAAGGTGTTCAAGGTCTGGTCTGGATCGTCCATGAGCATGCTCTCCGTCAACTCCAACTCCATGCACGAGGGAGGCAGGCCGTGCCGCACCAGCGCATCGGCCACCACGTCACGCAAGTCCCCAGCCCTGAACTGCCTGGCTGACACATTGAGCGCGATCCGGCAGGCGTCCAGCCCATCATCGTGCCATCGCCGCTGCTGCCTTGCCACCTCATCAATCACCCAGGCGCCGATGGGAACAATCATTCCAGAGGCCTCTGCCAACGGGATGAAGCGCGCGGGTGATTCCACTCCACCGTTGGAGCGCTGCCAGCGAATAAGTGCCTCTGCGCCACAAACGCGCCCTGTACGCGCATCGACCTTGAGCTGGTAGTACAGCACGAACTCCCGGCGCTCAAGCGCCTGCCGCAGGGATCGCTCCAGCTCAAGGTTCGCCAGTGCGTCCGCGTTCATTGACGAGGCATAAAAGCAGAACCGGCTGCGCCCCTGGGCTTTGGCCTGGTGCAAGGCCGCATCGGCATTGCGTAGGATGTCTGCTGCCGTTTCCCCGTCGTCCGGGTACAAACCTATCCCGATGCTGGCGCCAACGTACAACTCCATGCCGTTGTCTAGCGCGAACATCTCAGACAGTTCGTTCAACAAGTCCTGCGCCGCCACAGCCACGGCGTCCGGCCTGACGATCGACTCCAGAATCAGCAGGAATTCATCACCGCCAAACCGGCCCAGGGAATCTTCTTCTCGCACGCGCGTGCGCAGACGGGCTGCAACCTTGGCCAACAACTGGTCGCCCGCCACGTGCCCGAGACTGTCGTTGACATTCTGGAAGCGGTCCAAATTGATGAACAGCACCGCGACCCGTCCACCAGCCCTGCGGGCCCGCTCCAGCGCATGCTCCAGCCGGGACTGCAGGAGCAAACGGTTCGGCAAATCCGTCAGCGGATCGTAATGTGCCAGCCTCGCCAGCTGTTCCTCACTGCGCCGTATCTGGCTCACGTCGTTGAGCAACGCCACATACTGCATCGGTTTGCAGTCTGCGCCATAAACGGTGGAAATGGTCATCCAGGATGGGTAGACCTCCCCGTTCTTGCGCCGGTTCCAGACCTCGCCTTGCCAATGCCCCGCCTGGCCCAGGGTTGCCCACAAGCTCTGGAAGAATTCGCGGCCATGCCGGTTGGACCGCAGCAGCCGGGTTGTCTGCCCCAGAGACTCATCCCTGCTGTATCCGGTGATGTCGCAGAACGCCTGGTTGACGGCCAGCAGCACACCATCGAGATCGGTGATCATCACCCCCTCACTGGCACTTTCAAACACGGCAGCAGCCTGCCGCAAGCGCTCTTCGGAGTCGTGACGCGCAGTGATGTCTTCGACCACAGAAATAAAGTAGTCGGGCTGGTCGGACTCGTCTCGCACCAACGATACCGTAAGGCGTGCCCAGATGGTTTCGCCATCCTTGCGCCGGTAGCGTTTTTCCAGCACGTAGTGCGCCTCTTCCCCCTGAAGCAAACGCTGTACGTGTTGCAGATCGGACTGAAGGTCCTCTGGCAGCGTAAGCTCCTGGAAACTGCCCCCCATGAGCTCGGCCTTTTCGTAGCCCAGAATTTCGCAGAGCTTGCCGTTCACTCGCAGCCACCGACCATCTGGAGCGACGTGTGCAATGCCCACGGCCGCCTGTTCAAAAGTAGCTCGAAAGCGCTCCTCCAGTCTATGCACTCGCTGGCCTACACGCAGGCGCTCCTTGAGCAGTCCACCCACCCTGGCCAGCAACTCTTCGGTCGAAAACGGTTTGTGCACGTAGTCCTGCACGCCATGCAGCAAAAGCCGGGTGCGCAACTCGTCATCCGCCTTTGCCGTCAACATCACAATGGGCGTGTCGTCGAGCTCCGGGTTGGCTCGAATGGCATCCACCAGCTTGTCCCCGCTCATGCCGGGCATCATCACATCCGAAAGGATCAGATCAGGCCTCAGATCCGTCGCCAATTGCAGACCGGTGATGCCATCAAAAGCATTGGCCACCCGGTAAGTGCCTGCCAGCGCGGCCACGACAAACGTGTTCATGTCGGGGTTGTCCTCAACGACGAGGACAAGCGGAGCATCTACAGGGGCCACCTTGGTCTGGCGGCGAGCGGCATCGCGGGCAACTGCATGAAAGTCATGCTGTTCCGGGGCCTCCATGGCGGGCGTTTTGAGCGAAACATCCACGCCCTGTGGTGCATGTAGTGGCAGCAGAACCCTGAACGACGCACCGCCACTTGGCGACTGCGCGGCGCTGACACGCCCCTGATGCAACGTGACAAATTCCTTCACGATGGCCAACCCAAGCCCTGTTCCCCCGGTTTGGCGGTCGTCTCCGCCATCGACTTGCCTGAACCGTTCAAACACCGTCTCACGCATCGATTCCGGGATGCCCGGACCACTGTCCTCTACGCAAATCGCTACCTGTTCACCCCGGTGCTCCAACATCACGCTGACGCGTCCACCAGAAGGCGTGAACTTGAAGGCATTGGCCAGCAGGTTGATAACGATACGCTCGCATTTCTCGGGATCTGCCTCGATCCACAACACATCGGGCAGACGAGCCTCATAGGCGATACCGCGATCCTCGGCAACCGTGTCGAAGTGAGAAGCCAGAACGCGCATCCAGCGGGCCAGATCGAAGCGGACATATCGGGCCAGCACGTAACCTGCGTCCAGCTTCGCCAGATCCAGCAAGTCATCCACCTGCCGGCGCAACCACCGCGCATTGCGCAGCGCAATGTCAAGGTTGTGCCTGTCCGCATCATCCAGACTCGCCCCATCTCTCAACCTAGCAAGCGGGCCGAGAATGAGCGTCAGGGGTGTTCTCAACTCATGGCTGACATTGGCGAAAAAACGTGTCTTCAGCTCGTCCAACTCGCGGGTACGCGCATACAACCTTTCAAGCTCCTCATTCGCACTCTTGAGCAGGGCACTGGCTTCTGCAACCTCCCTTGACCTGGTGAATACCTCCGCCTCCATGCGCATGGACCGTTCGCGCAATTCACCGTTGAGTTTGCTGTCAACCAAGCCCTGTTCACGAAGACGTACGAACTCGGTGATGTCCTCCACACGGTGAATGATGAAGCGGGTCTTACCGTCGGCACCAGGAACGGGCGTATTGAGCGGACTCCAATAACGGGTCTCAAAACCGCCGCCGTCATGCTGCGGCCTGCGGATGTCGTACTTCTGAACCGGCATCGCGTCCGGCTGCCCCGTCTGCAACACGCGGTGCAGAGAGGCGCGCAAATTGCGAACACCTTCGGAAGCCGGGTCCTCTGGATTGTCTGGGAATATCTCGAACAGGTGCTTGCCAACGATGCGCTCGCGCTGCGTCATGGTGGCGCGGGCATAGGCGTCATTCACCGCGACGATGCGCAGAGATGTGTCCAGCACCAAATAGAGCCCTGGGGCTGCTTCGAACAGCGCCCGATACTCGTGCTCTGAAATGCCATTGAGGCCAGCGTCGGCCGATTCTTGTTCTGACATCTTGATTCCTCCCTGCAGGAACCGCCCGTGCCATGGAAAAGCACAAAACGCATGCACTCATCCAGAAGCTATGAGCAGCTTGCGCTCAAGACCATGTTAGCCCGGCCAACGATCATTTACAACATTTTTTCTTTGACTACTCCTGCGGAGGGGGCATTGCCGCAGCATCGCAAACGTCACAGCCAAGCTAACATACAAAAAACAACGATCCTTGACGCCCCGATTGACCGCCCCTGCACACCCCTTCCATCCTGTCACCAAAGACCGTCGGCATCTCGGATTGCGGTTGAAGGTGATGACGGCGATGGTCACGCTGCTGCTTCTGATTGGTGGCGCGAGCGGCTATTGGCTGCTCTGGTCTCTGAATTCGTCTTACCAAGCCCTTGAAAACGACGCTGTCGCCGACGATCTGCACAGAGCGATAGATGGCTTGAAGCAGCAACTTACGACCTTGGACGAGGTCACCCGCGAATGGGCGCATTGGACCGAGATGGCGGCGTTCATCGAATCTGGAGACCCGGCCTTCCGCGACGAGAACCTGAACCCGGAGGGACTGCGTTCATCCCGTATTGACGGGATTGCCGTCCTTTCGCCCAGTGGTCACATCAAGGCAATCGCGTCCGCTACACCGCCTGACGAGGCGAACAAAAACGACGCATTGGTCCCTGACGCAGAACTGCTGTCCAGACTCGACGCGATTCCAGCAACGGCTGATGGCGGCAAGTGCGGATTGATCGAAAGCTCGCCCAGGCTGTTGCTGATCTGCAAGCGAAATGTGCTGGACACAAAAGGCCAAGGACCTGCAAGAGGCACCATATTGGTGTCTCGCGAATTCAACCAGGAAAGTGTTGCGCGCCTGGCGACGACGACGAGGCTGAAGCTGTCTTTGCATCCCACCTCTGCCACCAAGGCAAATGCTCAGAAACTACCCTGGGTGGTAACGGAACCTTCCGCGCTGACAAGCCCACCCACGCTGCTCCAAGTCACCCCTGAGGAGATGACCCTCAGCATCGGCCTGAAGGACATCATTGGGCGCGAGATCGCTTTCCTGCAGATGGACTGGCCGCGCCGGATTGCATTGCACGGCGAACAGGTGCAACGGGAGGTTGGTATCCAAAGGTGGCTGGGCGGTGCAGTACTGGCTCTGGCTTTGTTGATTCTCGTGGACCGACTGTTGGTTGCCCCACTGAAAAGACTGCACAAAGACATCACCAGGGTCACCACCGACGGCGATTGGGCAGCAAGGGTGAGCGCATCAGGGCATGACGAAATTGCCGATGTCGCTCGCAGCGCCAACCAGATGCTGGATGTCATCCAGACACAAGTGGGCCAGCTTCAGCAAGAGTCCATGACGGACGCCGTGACGGGACTGCCAAACCGCAGGGCATTCGACCAGCGACTGCAACAGGCCATGGCTTCCGCTCAGCGCAACGGGCGCGCTCTGTCTGTCGTGATGTTTGATCTCGACAGGTTCAAGGCATACAACGACCATTTCGGACATCTTGAAGGTGACCGAGTGCTGAGGACTTTTGCCCAATGCCTGCGCGACGCCCTGCATCGCCCTGGGGATCTTCCGGCGCGCCATGGTGGCGAGGAATTTGCCGTGCTGCTTGAAGAAACCGACCTGGATGGAGCAATGACATGCGCCCAGTCCATCATCGAGGCCCTGGCAGAACTGGGCCTACCCCACCCAATCAACTTGCCCACAGAAACGGTTACCTGCAGCGCTGGCGTAGCAACGCTCGGCAAACAAGACACCATTGCCAAAGACTTGGTACGGCGCGCGGACAAGGCACTGTACGACGCCAAGCACGGCGGCCGCAACCGAGTGTGCGCGGCAACAGCATAGCGCTCTGATGGTGGCGGGAGCCATCTGAAACCCAGAGCGGCATACGCTATGGCAAGGGCAACACAACCCAAAAAACAAAACGCGCCCGAAGGCGCGTTTCGCTTGGTTCTGGAACCCGGTATCAGCGGATCACAGCCAGGGTGGTGCGAGCACCGCCCTTGTAGGTCATCAGAGTCAGGGCGCCGTTCTTGATGTCACCCTTCTCGTCGAAGGCGATGTTGCCGGTCACGCCTTTGTACTGAACAGCCTTCAGAGCAGGCAGGTACTTGGCGGGGTCAGCCGAGTTGGCGGTCTTCATGGCTTCGGCCATGACTTTCACGGAGTCATAGACGTACGGAGCGTAAACCTGAACGTCCACGCCGAACTTCGCCTTGAAGTCGGTGCGGAACTTCTCCATTGCGGCCTTCTCTTCGCCTTCCACGCCACCAGCTTCGGCGCAGAACACCATGTCGTCAGCCAGCGCGTCGCCAGCCAGCTTGGGCAGCTCGCTCGAGCAGATGCCGTCGCCGCCCATGTACTTGGCCTTGATGCCCAGTTGCTTCATCTGGCGGATCATCGGACCAGCCACGGCGTCCATGCCGCCGAAGAAGATCACGTCGGGTTTCTTGGCCTTGATGGTGGTCAGGATGGCGTTGAAGTCGGTGGCTTTGTCGTTGGTGAACTCGCGGCCCACAACTTCAGCACCAGCGGCTTTTGCGCCTTTTTCGAACTCGTCTGCCACGCCCTGGCCGTAAGCGGTACGGTCGTCGATCACGGCGACCTTCTTGGCCTTCAGGGTTTCAACAGCGTACTTGCCCAGCGTGCCACCCAGGTGCACGTCGTCAGCCACGACACGGAACACAGCCTTGTAGCCCTGACGGGTGTACTTGGGGTTCGTGGCGGAGGGAGAGATCTGCGGAATGCCTGCGGCGTCGTAGATCTGGGAAGCGGGGATAGTGGTGCCGGAGTTCAGGTGACCGATCACGCCATTGACTTTGGCGTCAACCAGCTTCTGAGCAGCAGCCGTACCCTGCTTGGGGTCTGCTGCGTCGTCTTCGGCCAGCAGTTCGAACTTGGCAGGCTTGCCGTCGATGGTCAGGTTGGCAGCATTGAGTTCCTCGATGGCCATTTTGGCGCCCATCTCGTTGTCTTTGCCCAGGTGAGCAATAGCGCCGCTGGTGGGGCCGACATGACCGATCTTGATGACCAGCTCTTGGGGCGCAGCCGGCGCAGCAGGTGCGGATGCTGCGGGAGCAGCTTCTTCCTTCTTGCCGCAAGCGACCAGTGCCACGGCCGCGGCGACCACGGCGAGTTTCATCTTCATTTGCATACGAACCCTTGAAAGGTGAAAGTGGTTGACAATAGGTTTTGAGCGAAGGGAACTTTCTTGTTTTTCCTCCACACAGGATGCAAAGATACTCGATATTTCAATAATTCGGGTTAGACCTGACCCTAGGTCGGGAGGTGCTTATGCCCTATTAGCAGCGTTAATTCGCACCAGCTTTGAGCGCACCGCCTGATTGCTGCACCACAACATCGCGCAGTGCCTTTTTCAGGAGCATTTCCGAGTCCCGAACGGCCATCTGAACCGCCTGTTTGACCACTTCGTCAACCAGCGGGGTCAACTGCTCCCTGAGCTCGTCTTCCAGCTTGTGGATCAGGTCTTGTTGCACCCTGGCAACGATGGCGTCCAAGTCAACACATGGAACGGAGAAACTGGGGCTGTCAGCCTCTGCAGAGGAGGCCTGAACAGCGATGGATTCGCCGTGCGATTGAACCGCTTCGCGAGCCGATGCCACGGACACAACCTCGGTCAGCGTAGGAACGTAACTCGGGGGCCTTCTGCCTGCATCAAGCATGCTCACGCCCCCCTCGTTGCAACTGGGCCACGTCGTGGCGAATCAGCTCGAAACCCTGCTGGGTGTACTGCTTCCAGCGCTGGCGCGCCCACGCCCGGTCATCGTCGTCGGTACCAACTATCTCGACCACTTTTTCGTATTTGGCGAAGCTCGAAGGTACCTCAGGAAGGCAATTGACAAGCACTTGGCGAAGGCCCACATCACACTCCTCAGCCGCCAGAACCACAGTAGACCGCTCCTGCATGGCAACCGAGTCGGTGGTCACAGCATGAGAGATGAAGTCCTCTTGCGAAAAGGTCCAGAGGGCCTGATCCAATTCACGTACCAAGGGTGGGGGTGCAAGCACCACCGCCCGCATACCGGCATTGGCGACCTTGCGCAGAAGGCGGCACAGGTATGCAGGCTTGTCAGGCACGTTGAAGTGGAAAGCCACGTCGGTCATGCCGATGTTCCCTTGCGCTTGGCGCTTGCTCGTTTGGCCGATGTGGGCGCCTTGACTGTCTGGCGTGCGGCCTCATCAAGCAAATACTGAACGAGCAAGGGTACGGGCCGCCCGGTCGCGCCCTTGGCGGCCCCGCTTTTCCAGGCCACGCCTGCAATGTCAAGGTGAGCCCAGGGCATGTCGTTCACGAACTTCTGCAGGAACTTGGCTGCCGTCACAGCGCCTGCCTGGCGCCCCCCAACGTTGCCCATGTCCGCAAAGTTGGACTTGAGTCCTTCGGCATAGTCGTCATCCAGAGGCATGCGCCAGCACGGGTCGAGTGCGGCGTCTCCCGCTTCCTGGAGTTGCTGGGCCAGTTCGTCCCGGCTGGAGAAGAGCCCTGCCCGTACCCCTCCAAGGGCGATGACGCAGGCACCGGTCAGCGTCGCGATGTCGATCACGGCATGCGGCTTGAAGCGCTCGGCATAGGTCAGCGCATCGCACAGGATGAGACGACCCTCGGCATCGGTGTTGAGGATTTCGATGGTCTGGCCGCTCATGCTGGTGACGACATCGCCAGGCTTGGTGGCGCGGCCGTCCGGCATGTTTTCGCAACTGGGAATGAGCCCCACAACGTTGATCGCGGGCTGGAGTTCTGCCAAGGCTGCGAATGTACCCAGCACGCTGGCAGCGCCGCCCATGTCGAACTTCATCTCATCCATCTCTGCCGCAGGCTTGAGCGAGATGCCACCCGTGTCGAAGGTGATGCCCTTGCCGACCAACACGACGGGAGCACTGGACTTGGGCGCCCCCTGGTACTTCATGACAATGAAGCGCAACGGCTCTTCGGAACCCTTGGCCACGGCCAGGAATGCCCCCATGCCCAGCTTGGCAACCTCACGAGGGCCCAGCACCTCGGTGGAAATGCGGGGCCGCTTGGCCAGCTGCTGTGCCGCCTTGGCAAGGTGGGTAGGTGTGGCGTGGTTCCCGGGCCGGTTCGCCCATTCCTTGGCAAGTTCCACGCCGGTCACGGTGGCGCATGCACGGTCAAACGCGGATTTGACCGCCGCCCTGTCCTGGACCGCGAAAACAACCTTCTGCAAGGAACGCGGCTTGCCTTTGGACTTGGTCGTGGTGTAACTGTAGGACGCATCGGCAACGCTCTGGACTGCCGCCGCAACCGAACTCCCCGAAGCTGCCCCGGCGCACACGGCCAGCGTCTTGACAGAGCCGCCTTTGAGCAGCCCCATGGCCGCCACCATCGCTTTGCGCACCTGGGGAGCGCTACCGTCACCCGTTCGCACAAGGACCACACGCCTAGCCTTGACGCCTGGCAGGCGGTGCGCGGGCAGGCACTGACCTGCGCCCTCTTCCAGATCCTTGGCCGCAAGCACCTCGTGCACCCAATGACTCAGCGGGTCAGCGGCGGTCTGGCTGGGCTTGGCAGCCACGGCGTTGTCGGGCCAGAGAAGGATCAGTGCATCTGCGGCAAGATTGGCCGCCTGGGACAGGCTGAGAGATTGGAGTTCAAAGTTCATAATGTCGGCTGTTGTTGGTTTCCACGATGTTATTCCACTCTTCCATCAGGCGCGAACTCGCCCGCAGCTTTGGTGCCAGCCTGCTGGTGCTCATCACCATCGTCATCACGATGCTGCTGATCCGCACGCTGGGCCTGGCCCACAAAGGCAGTGTGGACCCGCAGGAGATCATGCTGGTGCTCACCTACACCGTGCTGGGCCGCCTGCCCACGGTGCTGACGTTGGCGCTGTTCGTTTCCATCGTCTCCACGCTCTCACGCATGTACCGCGACAGCGAGATGGTCATCTGGTTCAGCAGCGGCCATGGGCTGGCCAGTTTTCTGCGCCCGGTGATGCGGTTTTCATGGCCTGTGCTGCTGGTCATCATGCTGATGGTGCTGTTCGTCTGGCCATGGGCCAACCAGCAAACCGACGACTTGCGCGACCGTTACGAACGGCGCGGCGACCTGGAACGTATAGCGCCTGGGCAGTTTCAGGAATCATCCAATGGCCGACGCGTCTTCTTCATCGACAAGGACACGGCTGACGGCAAAGAGGGGCGCAACGTTTTCGTGGCCAGCACCGAATCAGACGGCAGTGAGAGCATCACTTCAGCGCGTTCAGGGCGTATCGAATGGCTGGGTGACAGCCAGTTTCTGCTGCTGAGCCAGGGCCAGCGACTGGAGCAGCGGCGCGAAGGCGAAGGTACCAAGTTGCGCATCAGCGAGTTCGAGGAGTATGGAATTCAGGTAGGCAGCGCTCCGGCACTAGACGGTGGCGCTCGCGGGCTGAAATCCGTTCCCACAAAAACATTGATCGAGCAGCCGAACCGCGCCCACCTGGGTGAACTTGGATGGCGTGTGGGCATGGGTTTGACCGCTTTGAACTTCGTGCTGCTGGCACTGGCGGTATCTGCTGGCAACCCGCGCGCTGGCCGCAGTGGCAACCTGATTTTCATGCTTTTCGCCTTCATCTTTTATTACAACCTGCTGAATCTGGGGCAGAACTGGGTGGCTTCTGGACTGGTGGGTTTGCTGCCGTTCATGCTGGGTCTGCACGGCAGTGTGTTGGCCCTCTCGCTGCTGTGGCTGGCCAAGCGGCACTACAACCTGCGCCTTTGGCCGCGCCGCCGTTCCACCATGGGAGCCACGGCATGAGGACTCTGCGACGTCTGGTCTATGGCGAGATATTGGTGGCCGTGAGCTTCGTGCTGCTGGCTTTTCTTGGGTTGTTTCTGTTCTTTGACTTCGTTGATGAGTTGCCTGCGCTGGGCAGGGCATCTCCCATCGACGCCGGCAAGGTCTATGGCTTGCAGCACGCCTTCCTGTACGTGATGCTGCTGGTGCCCAACCGTGTTTACGAGTTGATGCCCATTGCCGTGCTGATTGGCTCGGTGTTCGCGCTGGCGCGCTTGGCGCAAAGCTCGGAATACACCATTCTTCGCACCAGCGGGCTGGGGCCGTGGCGCGCACTGCGTACGCTGCTGGGCCTGGGCGCGGTGTTCGTGGTTCTGACCTTTGGCATTGGGGACTACCTGGCCCCGCTGGCCGACCGGACAGGGCAGTTGCTCAAGGCGCAGTTCCAAGGGCGCATCAGCGTTGGGCAGACCGGCGCCTGGCTCAAGGAGCGGCAGGACGGCAGCCAGTTCTCGGTGAACATTCGCGCCATGGACGCCAATGGCGAACTTGAGGGCGTAAGGCTGTTTGAGTTTTCGACTGACGGGCGGTTGTTGAGCCTGCTGACGGCCGAACGCGGACAGATCGGCTCGGACCAATGGACACTGAGCAAGGTGCGAAGCACGCACTTTTTAACCGGTGAAGCCAATTCCGCCACGATAGACCATCGTGAACAGGAGACACTGCTGTGGCCCACGACCATATCGGTGGAGATGGTGTCTGCCGCGCTGCTGAAACCCGAACGCATGCGCACGGTGGATTTGTTCCAGTACATACGCCACCTGGAGGCCAACAACCAGTCGGCCCAGCGCTATGAGATCGAGTTCTGGCGCAAGGTGTTCTACCCCTTGAGTTGCCTGGTGATGGTGGTGTTGGCACTGCCCTTCGCGTACCTGCATTTCCGCTCTGGCGGCATTGCGGGGTACGTGTTCATGGGCGTGATGATCGGCATCAGCTTCTTCCTGCTCAACAACGTGTTTGGCTACATAGGCAACCTGCGGGCCTGGGAGCCCTGGGTGGCAGCGGCGTCACCAGCGCTGCTGTATTCACTGGCGTCTCTTGGCGCTTTTGGCTGGTTGGTGCTCAGGCGCTGAAGGACGAGTATGCGTGGTGTGATTGTTTTTGCCCATGGTTCGCGCGACCCGATGTGGCGCGTGCCTGTGGAGGCCGTGGCGCAGGCGGTACGCGAGCGCGACCCGCAAGCGCTGGTGGCCTGCGCCTACCTGGAGCTGTGTGAACCCAGCCTCCCCGAGGCCGCCGCCGCTCTGGTGGGCCAGGGTGCCCACGACGTGCGCGTGCTGCCGCTGTTCTTTGGCATGGGCAAGCACGCACGCGAAGACTTGCCTAAGTTGATGGAAGAACTGCGGGCGGCCCACACGGCTGCGCTCTTCCAGTTGTTGCCCGCCGCTGGCGAGCACCCGCGCCTTACCGCGCTGCTGGCCGAACTGGCCCTGGAGAACCCCGCATGAACCTGCACCAGTTCCGCTTCGTGCAGGAGGCAGTGCGCCGCAATCTGAACCTGACAGAAGCCGCCAAGGCGCTGCACACGTCCCAGCCTGGCGTGTCCAAGGCCATCATCGAGCTGGAAGACGAGCTGGGGGTGGAGATTTTCGCCCGGCACGGCAAGCGCATCAAGCGCGTGACCGAACCCGGCACGCACGTGCTGCGCAGCATCGAAATCATCATGCGGGAGGTGAACAACCTCAAGCGCATTGGCGAGCAGTTTTCGGCGCAGGACAGCGGGACCATCAGCATTGCCACCACCCACACACAGGCACGTTACGTGCTGCCCGGCCCGGTGGCCAAGTTGCGCCAGGCCTACCCCAAGGTGGGGGTCAGCCTGCACCAGGGTTCGCCCGACCAGGTGGCACGCATGCTGCTGGACGACGTGGCGGACATTGGCGTGGCCACCGAGTCCCTGACGCAGTATGAGGACCTGATCACCCTGCCCTGCTACGACTGGCAACACACACTGGTGCTGCCTTTCGCACACCCTTTGCTGGACAAGGAACGCATCAGCCTGGAAGACCTGGCCAAGGTGCCACTGATCACCTACCACCCTTCTTTCACCGGGCGTACGCGCATTGACCAGGCCTTTGCCCAGCGGCACCTGCAGCCCAACGTGGTTCTGGAGGCGATTGACTCGGACGTGATCAAGACCTACGTGAAGCTGGGCATGGGCGTGGGCGTGGTGGCCGAGATGGCCATGCAGGGCGAAGAACGTAACCCTGACCTGGTGGCCCGCCCGGCCGGCTACCTGTTTGGTCAGAACACGGCACGCGTTGCCTTCAAGCGCGGGGCCTACCTGCGACTGTTCGTGCTGCGCTTTGCCGAACTGCTGAGCGACAGGCTCAACCGCAACCTCATTCTCAAGGCCATGCAGGGCAGTGGCCCGGACTACGAACTCTGAAATCACAAGAACCATGAGCGAGACAAACACCCCGCGCACCCCCAGTTTGCAGAGCCGCCTGCCCAACGTGGGAACCACGATCTTTACGGTCATGTCTGCCCTGGCGGCAGAAACTGGCGCGGTGAACCTGGGCCAGGGCTTCCCCGACTTTGACTGCGACCCGCGCCTGGTGGACGCGGTAACGCAGGCCATGCGCGCTGGCTTGAACCAGTACCCGCCCATGACCGGCGTGCCGGTGCTGCGCGAGGCCATTGCGCGCAAGGTGCAGGCGCTGTACGGCCACACTTACGACGCGGGCAGCGAAATCACCGTGACCGCGGGCGCCACGCAAGCCATCCTCACGGCAATTCTGGCCGTGGTGCACCCGGGTGACGAGGTGATCGTGCTGGAGCCTTGCTACGACAGCTACGTGCCCAACATCGAGCTGGCGGGCGGCGTGGTGGTGCGTGTGCCTTTGACGCCCGGCACCTTCCGCCCGGACTTTGACAAGATCGCGGCGGCCATGACGCCACGCACCCGGGCCATCATTGTCAACAGCCCGCACAACCCCAGCGGCACGGTATGGAAGCGCGATGACATGCTGCGCCTGCAGGAACTGCTGGCCCCTACCGACGTACTGCTCATCAGCGACGAGGTGTACGAGCACATGGTCTACGACGGCCAGCCGCACGAGAGCGCCGCGCGCTACCCCGGGCTGGCGGCACGCGCTTTCATCGTGAGCAGCTTTGGCAAGACCTACCATGTGACGGGCTGGAAGGTGGGCTACGTGGCCGCACCCGCCCCGCTGATGGCCGAGTTCCGCAAGGTGCACCAGTTCAACGTGTTCACCGTGAACACGCCCATGCAGCACGGGCTGGCTGCCTACATGGCCGACCCGGCGCCGTACATGGAGCTGCCCGCGTTCTACGCGGCCAAGCGCGACCTGTTCCGCCAGGGCCTGGCGCGCACACGATTCAAGATGCTGCCCGGCGAAGGCACTTACTTCCAGTGCGTGGATTACAGCGAACTTGCCGTGCCGGAGCGCAGCCTGGGTGAGGCCGACTTCTGCCAGTGGCTGACGCGCGAAGTGGGCGTGGCGGCCATCCCCCTTTCAGCGTTCTACGGCAACGGCTTTGACCAGCATGTGGTGCGCTTCTGCTTTGCCAAGAAGGACGACACCCTGCGCCTGGCGCTGGACCGGCTGGCCCGGCTCTGAAATAACCCCGACGCCAATCAGGTTGACAACCCCGGTCACAGGCAGACAATGCCCTCGGGGATGGGACGGACACGCCGCAGACACGTGCACCGGACACCTCCACAACCGAGGAGAACGGTCATGAACACCAATCCGAGGAGCGCGGTCTGGCTGCGCATTGCGGTGGTCTATTTTTCCGTAGGGGTGCTGATCGGGGTAGGAATGGGTGCCAGCGGCGACTTCACCCTTCGACCCGCACACGCCCACATCAACCTGCTGGGGTGGGTTTCGATGAGCCTCTTTGCCTTCGTGAACCACACATGGCCAGCCACGGCCCAGGGCAGGCTCGCCACCATCCATTTCTGGCTCTTCAACCTGGCGTTGCCGGTGTTGCTGGCGTCGCTGGTGGCCGAGTTGCTCGGCTACCAGGC
>CAMLOF010000043.1 GCA_946481585.1 uncultured Macromonas sp.
CGGCGGTGCTGTCCTTCAGGGACTCTTCCTGGATGATGCGCAGGATCTGCAGCGCAGAAGATTCGGTATCGCGGATGTGGCCGGAACCACCGCAGCGCGGGCAGGGGATGGAGGCGCCTTCGGCCAGCGTGGGGCGCAGGCGCTGGCGGCTCATCTCCAGCAGGCCGAACTTGCTGATGGAGCCGAACTGCACGCGGGCGCGGTCCTGGCGCAGCGCGTCGCGCAGGCGGTTTTCCACTTCGCGGCGGTTCTTGCTCTCCTCCATGTCGATGAAGTCGATCACGATCAGGCCGCCCAGGTCGCGCAGGCGCATCTGGCGGGCCACTTCGTCGGCGGCTTCCAGGTTGGTGCGGGTGGCGGTTTCCTCGATGTCGCCGCCCTTGATGGCGCGGGCCGAGTTCACGTCCACGGCCACCAGCGCTTCGGTCTGGTCTATCACGATGGCGCCACCGCTGGGCAGTTGCACCGTGCGGCTGTAGGCGGTTTCGATCTGGTGTTCGATCTGGAAGCGGCTGAACAGCGGCGCATCGTCTCGGTAACGCTTCACGCGGTGCCCATGCTCGGGCATCACGTGGCTCATGAACTGGTGAGCCTGTTCGTAGATGTCATCGGTGTCGATGAGGATCTCGCCGATGTCGCTGTTGAAGTAGTCGCGGATGGCGCGGATCACCAGGCTGGATTCCTGATAGATCAGGAAGGCGCCTTTGCCACCCTTGGCGGCGCCGTCGATGGCGGTCCACAGTTTGAGCAGGTAGTTCAGGTCCCACTGCAGTTCGGACGCGTCACGCCCGATACCTGCCGTGCGGGCAATGATGCTCATGCCGTTGGGGTATTCCAGCTGGTCCAGCGCAGCCTTCAGTTCGGCGCGGTCCTCGCCCTCGATGCGGCGGCTCACGCCACCGCCGCGCGGGTTGTTGGGCATCAGCACCACGTAACGGCCCGCCAGGCTGACGAAGGTGGTGAGTGCCGCGCCCTTGTTGCCGCGTTCTTCCTTTTCCACCTGGACCAGCAGTTCCTGGCCTTCCTTGATCACGTCCTGGATGCGCGCCTGGGACGGCGACACATTGCCCTGGAAGTACTGGCGCGAGATTTCCTTGAAGGGCAGGAAGCCGTGGCGTTCCTCGCCGTAGTCCACGAAGCAGGCTTCGAGCGATGGTTCCACACGCGTGACAACCGCCTTGTAGATGTTGCCCTTGCGCTGTTCGCGCCCTTCGATTTCGATTTCGTAGTCGAGCAGTTTCTGCCCGTCCACGATCGCCAGGCGGCGCTCTTCGGCCTGCGTGGCGTTGATCAGCATGCGCTTCATGTTGCGTTCCTCGTTTCACTAACAACAGCCCCATAGGGGCTCAAGCCGTGAACCAGCGCTGATTACGCGAACGAGGAGGAATTGCCGGAGAGCCACTGGTCTGCCGAGCGGCGGCGCAAGATGCCGCTCACGCTCAGCCCAGCCAGGGCATAGGCGCGTGGAAGTGGGTGATCAAAGGGGGCAAGACGGTGCTTAACACTGCGGTTTGCCTGTTTGTCTCTGTGGTCACTTGTGTCCTCGTCCAGCCTGGGCACTTTGGGCCGCGGGCTGGACGCTTGGGGTATTCCGTATCGGGTTCGCTGATCTACAACGTCGGTTCGCCACTGGTTGCGTGCCTGCGCAGGGGCCATCTCGGGCGCCATCGGGCACTGCTAGCCAGGGGCTGGCAACTTCATCCGCCCCGCGCTGGACTTGTGCGTGCCTTAAACTCCAAGGCAAATCAAACACTTAAACGCGCGGTCGGATGTGCGGATTATAGTACCCGGCGCTCAAATTCTGAGCGATCCCGCCGGGAGCGTTTTCCCAGGGGCATGGGCCCTGACCGCCGTCCACCGCCCGCTCCACAGTTTTCATGGCTTCCACCCCTTCCGTCCGCCACCTCACGGTCGACAACGAATCCGCCGGACAGCGCCTGGACAATTATTTGCTGCGCGAACTCAAAGGCGTGCCCAAGACGCATGTGTACCGGATCATCCGCTCCGGGGAGGTTCGGCTCAACAAGGGGCGAGCGCAGGCTGATTCGCGGGTCCAGCCGGGCGATCTGATACGGGTGCCGCCCATTCGGCTGAGTGAACGTGCTGAAGCCAAGGCCACACAAGTGGTGCCTTCGCGGGAATTCCCGGTGCTTTTTGAAGACGCCGTGATGCTGGCGATTGACAAACCTGCAGGCGTGGCGGTGCATGGTGGCAGTGGTGTTTCTTTTGGTGTGATCGAGCAATTGCGACAGTCGCGCCCGCAGGCGCCGTTGCTGGAATTGGTCCACCGGCTGGACCGCGAAACCAGTGGCGTATTGCTGGTGGCCAAGAAAAGAAGCGCGCTCAAGGCCTTGCAGGATCAATTCCGCGAACGCGAGACCGGCAAAACCTATCTGGCCTTGGTCAAGGGAGTGTGGCCCGCACGCAAGAAGGTGATTGATCAGCCACTGCACAAATACCTGCTGCCCGATGGAGAGAGGCGCGTCAAGGTCACCACCGCGGATGATCCCGATGGCATGCGCTCCATCACGCTGGTAAAGGTATTGGGGCAGGTTTCATTGGCGGCAGATTCGGCTGGAGATTCCGACCAGGTGTTTTCTTTGCTGGCTGTCACAATCAAGACAGGTCGAACGCACCAGATTCGTGTCCATTTGGCCAGTGCGGGGCATCCCATCCTCGGTGATGACAAATATGGCGATTTCGAACTCAACAAGCTCCTGCAGCGTCGTGGGCTCAAGCGCATGTTCCTGCACGCCTGGCAATTGACATTGCAGCACCCGGTCAGCAACGAGCCCTTGCAATTCAAAGCCAATTTGCCCCCGGAATTGCTGAACTGGTGCAACGTGTCGGAGTTTTTGTGATTAGAATTGCAACCGGCGCCGCTTGAGAAGCGAGCCGACTCATAATCAGAAAGGACGATCGAATGGCAACTTATTCCGAATTGGTCAGTCAGGCTCAGGCACTGATGGCGCAGGCCGAGCAGGTTCGCAAGCAGGAATTGGCGAATGTGATTTCCGACATCAAGGCCAAGATGAAGGAATACGGCATCACCGTTGAAGATCTGGGTGGCAGCACTGCACGCAAATCTGGCGCAACCAAGAGCAAGTCGGCTGCCAAATTCCGTGGCCCCAACGGCGAATTGTGGTCTGGCGGCCCGGGCCGCAAGCCGGAATGGGTCAAGGCGGTTCTGGCCTCTGGCAAGAGCATTGAGGACTACCGCATCTGAACTTGCCCGTAACAGGGTGAATCCAAAAGGGCGCACAATGCGCCCTTTGTTTTTTGATCTTCACGATGTCTGCCATGCGCCCCCGCCAATTCGACCTGATCGCCTTCGACTGGGATGGCACCCTGTTTGATTCCACCGCCATCATCGTACGCTGCATACAGGCGGCGGTGCGCGACGTTGGCGGGCAGGTTCCCACCGACGAGGCCGCGTCCTACGTGATTGGCATGGGGTTGATGCAGGCGTTGGCTCATGCCGCGCCGGATGTGCCGCCCGAGCGTTATCCACTTCTGGGTGACCGCTACCGCCACCATTACTTCGCCAGCCAGCACGATATTTCGATGTTCCAGGGTGTGTTGCCCTTGCTCCACGATTTGAAGGCGCGCAACCACTGGCTCACGGTGGCCACTGGCAAAAGCAGGCGCGGGCTTGACGAAGCCTTGCGCCATGTGGACTTGCTCGGCTTGTTTGACGGCTCCCGCACCGCAGACGAAACTGCGGGCAAGCCCAGCCCCTTGATGTTGAATGAGCTGATGCGCGAATTTGGGGTGGAGCCGGAACGCACATTGATGATCGGTGACACCACCCATGATCTTCAAATGGCGGTAAACGCCGGTTGTGCCAGTGTGGGCGTGAGTTACGGCGCCCACGACCCACAGGGCTTCGCCGAGTTCAGGCCGCGCTTCGTGGCCCATTCGGTGGCCGAGCTGCACGACTGGCTGCGCAACAACGCCTGAGACGGGCGCTCATCAATCAACGGAAACAGACATGTCGGTACAGTGGTTCCCCGGTCACATGCATGCGACCAAGAAGGCCATTCTTGAACGCATCAAAGGCATTGACGTCATCATCGAGATGCTCGATGCCCGCCTGCCCGGGTCGAGCGCGAACCCAAT
The DNA here is from genome assembly GCA_946481585.1 of uncultured Macromonas sp. The sequence goes on from CAMLOF010000043.1 coordinate 4,120, forward strand.
GCTGGCCTCTATTACCGAAGGCAAGGCGACATTGAAGGTGCTCAACAAGCAGGACCTGGCAGACCCGGTACGCACCGAGGCCTGGCTGGCGCACTACAACGCACAGCCGGGCACACGTGCCATCGGGCTGGATGCCGGCATGACGGCACCTGCGCGCGCCATCATCGCGGCTTGCCGCGAGTTGGCGCCTAACCGTGGCGGCATGGTCAAGCCTTTGCGGGTGCTCATCGGCGGCATTCCCAACGTGGGCAAGTCCACACTCATCAACACGCTGGTGGGCAAGCGCGCCGCCAAGACGGGTGACGAAGCGGGCGTGACCAAGCAGGAACAACGCATCGCGCTGGCCGACGACTTCTACCTTTACGACACGCCGGGCATGCTGTGGCCCAAGATCATCGTGCCGCAAAGTGGTTACCACCTGGCGGCCAGTGGCGCGGTGGGGCGCAACGCGTACGACGAGGAAGAAGTAGCGCTGGAACTGCTGAAGGTTGTGCAGAAGCCCTATGGGGCCATGCTGGAGGAGCGCTACAAATGGGGCTTGTCGCCCGAGCAGGTGGCGGGCATGAAGGACGACGAGCTGCTGACCGCCATCGGGCGCAAGCGCGGCGCCTTGCTGCCTGGCGGGCGGCTCAACGCGCAGAAGGCGGCAGAGATTCTGCTCACCGACTTCCGCAGCGGCACCCTGGGGCGCATCACGCTGGAAACGCCTGAAGAGTACGCCCAATGGCTCAAGGCGGCGCTGAAGGTGGAGGCCGAACTGGCCGCCGAGCGCAAGGCACGCCAGGCAGACCGCCGGGGCGGCGCCCGCCGCTGAGCGCTTGTGCACAACTTGTCGTGTGTAACAGTTGTCCCGGTTTTTCTGGGACAACCTTGTGAATAAGTTCTGGGCATGTCGGTATGGGCGTGGCAAGTGCTTGATTTGCCTGGGAAGAAGTTGCCCTGCCGAAAAAATGGGCACAGTTCGCAGGGTTTTGCATACTGTTGTTTGATACAGTTGTGGCAAAGGGCTTGCCATGACCGACTCCACTCCGCTCACCCCGCGCCAGCGCGACATCCTCTCCTTCATTGAAAAGGCCGTGCGCGAGCAGGGCGCCCCGCCCACGCGGGTGGAAATCGCACAGGCTTTTGGCTTCAAGTCGCCCAACGCGGCAGAAGAACACTTGCGGGCCCTGGCGCGCAAGGGGGTGATTGAACTGGTGGGCGGCACCTCACGTGGCATTCGCCTGCGTGGCGGTGCCCCGCGCCAGGTGGAGCTGCCCATGCCCGGCCTGGCGCAGTTGACGCTGCCGCTGATCGGCCGGGTGGCTGCAGGCTCACCCATCCTGGCACAGGAGCATGTGGAAGCTTCCTACCCGGTGGACCCGCGCCTGTTCGAGCGTCGGCCCGACTACCTGCTGCGGGTGCGCGGCCTGTCCATGCGCGACGCGGGCATCCTGGAAGGCGATCTGCTGGCTGTCCACGCCACCCGCGAGGCCCGCGACGGCCAGACGGTGGTGGCGCGGCTTGGCGACGATGTGACCGTCAAGCGCCTGCGCCGCACACCCCGTGGAGTCGTGCTGGAGGCGGCCAACCCTGCTTTTGCCGACATTGAAGTGGGCCCCGCTGATGCGCTGGAGATTGAAGGCGTGGTGGTGGGATTGGTTCGCCCGGCGCTGGGCGGCACCTGAGCTTTTGAAACGGTTCAGCGGAAGTCCCGGCTGCGCGTGGGCAGGTCGCCCAGCAGCGGGGTCAGGTCGGCCAGGTGGCCCGCCACCAGATGGCAGACCTCGCCTTCGCGCTGCCACTGCCCATGCACCGCCAGCAGGCGGGATTCCACCAGCACACGCCCCAGGCGTTCGCGCAGCCTGGGCCAGACGATCACCTGCACGGTGCCGGTCTCGTCTTCCAGTGTGACAAAGACCACACCCTTGGCGGTGCCCGGCCGTTGCCGCGCGGTGACCAGGCCGCAGGCGCGCACCAGCCGTCCGTGGGGCAGGGCCTGCAAGGCTTGCGCGGTTTGCAGGCGCTGGCGTTCCAGGCGTGGGCGCAGCAGGGCCAGTGGGTGGCTGCGCAAGGTCAGCCCCAGGCTGGTGTAGTCGAAGAGCACATCCTCGCCTTCAGGCGGGGGCGGCAGAGGGCAGGCTTCTTCATGCACCGGGGCCTCGCGCAACAGGGGCGGGGCGGGCGTGTTCAGCGCACTGGCTTGCCACACCTGCTGGCGGCGGTGCCCGCCCAGGCTGCGCAGGGCGTCGGCCTCGGCCAGCAGGCGCAACTCCTGCGGGGCAAGGCTGGCCAGCCGTGCCAGTTCGTCCACGCTGGCAGGGGCATGGGTTGAGCGGGCTTGTGCAATCCGCCCGGCACAGTCTTTTGACAAGCCTTTGACCAGATGCAAGCCGAGCCGCACCTGGGGTTGGGGGTTGTGTGCCGTGCCAGCCTCCAGCCCGCTGTGCCAGCCGCTGTGCAGCACGTCCACCGGGTGCACGGTGACGCCATGGCGGCGGGCGTCCTGCACCAGTTGGGCCGGGGCGTAGAACCCCATGGGCTGGGCGTTGAGCAGCGCCACCAGAAAGCAGGCAGGTTCGTGGCGCTTGAGCCAGGCACTGGCATACACCAGCAGCGCAAAACTGGCGGCGTGGCTTTCGGGGAAGCCGTATTCCCCAAAACCTTCGATCTGGCGAAAGATCGCCTCGGCGAAGTCTTGCGGGTAGCCTTTGGCCAGCATGCCGCCGATCAGCCGGTCGCGGAAGCGGTCCACACCCCCCTTGCGCCGCCAGGCGGCCATGGAGCGCCGCAGAGCGTCGGCCTCGCCAGGGGTGAAGTCGGCGGCAATCATGGCGATCTGCATCACCTGCTCCTGGAAGATGGGCACGCCCAGTGTGCGTTTCAGGGCCGGGCGCAAGGCTTCGTTGGGCAATTCCAGCGGCAGGCCTTGGCGTTGGCGTTCACGGGCTTTCAGGTAGGGGTGGACCATGCCGCCCTGGATGGGCCCGGGGCGCACGATGGCCACCTCCACCACCAGGTCGTAGTAGTTGCGGGGGCGCAGGCGCGGCAGCATGCTCATCTGGGCGCGGCTTTCGATCTGGAACACGCCTACCGTGTCGGCGGCGCAGATCATGTCGTAGGTGGCCGGGTCTTCTGCGGGAATGTCGGCCAGGGTCAGGGTTCGTCCGTGCCGTTGACCCACCATCTGCAGCGTCTGCTGCAAGGCGCTGAGCATGCCGAGCGCCAGCACGTCCACCTTGAGCAGGCCCAGGGCGTCGATGTCGTCCTTGTCCCATTCGATGGTGGTGCGGCCCGCCATCGCGGCGGGCACCACGGGCACGGTGGAGGTGAGCCGGTCGCCAGTGAGCACGAAGCCGCCGGTGTGCTGCGACAGGTGGCGCGGAAAACCCGTGAGCGTGTCCACCAGGGCCTGGATCTGTGCCCAGCGCGGGTGTTCGGCGGTGAGCGTGGCGGGGTCTAGCCCGAAGGCGCGGGCCACGTCGCGCAACGCGCTGCGCTCCCGGTAGGTGATGACGGTGGCCGTGAGCGCGGCACGTTCACGCCCGTACTTGAGGTAGAGGTACTGGATGATCTCCTCGCGCCGGTGGTGCTCGAAGTCCACGTCGATGTCGGGCGGCTCGTTGCGCTCGCGGCTGATGAAGCGCTCGAACAGCAGGTTGCCGCGCTCCGGGTCTACTGCAGTGATGCCCAGGCAGTAGCACACCACCGAATTGGCGGCCGAGCCCCGCCCCTGGCACAGGATGTTGCGCTGGCGGGCGACTTTGACAATGTCATGCACCGTGAGGAAGTATTTTTCGTAACCCAGCTCACCGATCAGGGCCAGTTCTTTTTCGATCTGATCACTGATTTTTTCGGGCAGCCCTTGCGGGTAGCGATCGCGCGCTCCGGCCAGGGTGAGCTGGCGAAGGTGGCTGGCCGGGGTTTCGCCTTGGGGCACCACCTCTTCGGGGTATTCGTAGCGCAGCTCGTCCAGGTTGAAGGTGCACTGTTGGGCAATTTGCAGGCTTTCGGCCAGCCAGCCGGGCGGGTGGATCTGGGCCAGGCGTTCGCGGTGGCGCAGGTGCCGTTCGGCGTTGGGCTGCAAGGCCAGGCCGCAGGCTTGCAGGGGCTGGCCCAGGCGCACGGCGGTGAGTACGTCTTGCAGGGGCTTGCGGGCACGCTGGTGCATGTGCACGTTGCCACTGGCCACCACTTTCAGGTGCTGTCGCTGGGCGGCTTGCGCCAGTTGCTGGGCCCAGTGGGCATCGTCCAGCTGACCGTGCAATTCGGCGGCCAGCCACCCGCGCTGCGGGAAGCGCTGGTGCAGCCATTGCCCCAGGGCGTCCAGGTCGTGGGCCAGGGTGGCCTCGGGCAGCGTTGGACAGGCGTCGCGCCAGGGGGCCAGCAAGGCCAGCAGGTTGTTCGTGGGCAGTGGGGGCCAGTTGTCCTGCCAATCCAGGTGCACCGGAAGGCGTTCCAGCCCGGGCCCCTGCTCGCGTGCATGCGGTGCATCGCGGCGCCGGGCGTGGGTGATGAATTCGCAGAGCTGGGCATGCCCGCTGCGGTTCTTGGCCAGCAGCACCAGGGTGAAACCTTGCAACCCCAGGGCCGGTGCTTGCACCCGGAATTCCGCACCGATGATGAGGTGCAGTTTCAGTTCGCGGGCTCGCACGTGGGCGCGCACCACGCCCGCGATGGAGCAGGCGTCGGTCAGTGCCAGGGCACTGTAGCCCAGCGCATGGGCGCGTTCCACCAGCTCCTCGGGGTGGGAGGCGCCACGCTGGAAGCTGAAGTTGCTCAGGGCATGCAACTCAGCGTAGCCGGGCGGGGTAAGTGCTTCAGCCATAGAAGCCTTGCAGGAACCAGGTGGGCGATCCGCTGGTGCCTTGTTCCCGGAAAACCCACAGCAGCCCGCCCTGGGGGCTTTGTGCGATGAAGTGGTCGCGCACCGCGGGCTGGGCATCCCACCAGTGGCCTTCCAGCCGCTGGGGGCCAGCCAGCAGGGCCAACGCTGCGCCTGCATGGCAAGGTTGGCCGTTGCGTGTGGGCAGCGCCTGGGGCGGGTCCACCAGCCAATTGGGCTGCCAGGTAGCGTGCGCCTCATCTGCTTGCCGCGTTCGAGGGGCGCTGGTGGGTGGTGCAGCCTGGGCGGTTGCTGGTTGCCAAACCTGCATGTGCCCAGGGCGGTGGTCGGCCAGGGGCGTGCCTTGCAGCAGGTGTTCGGCACCCAGCCGGGCAGCCAGCCTTTCGAGCAGTTGGGGCCAGCGTTCGCCGCTGCGTTCGGTGGGGTCGGGCAGCAGGTTGGCGCTGCGGGTGGGCAGTGCTGCGGTTTCGGTGGCTTCCAGCCGCAGGGCCAGGGCGGGCGCTTGCAAGGTGGTGCGGGCCAGGTGTTCGCCCAGCAGTCGGCCCAGGTGAACCATGTCGCGCGTGGCCTCTGCGGTGCGCAGCCGCAATTGCCCTTCAGCGTCGTTGCCTCGCCGCCAACGGTCATGTTCCCAGCGCAGCAGCAATTCGGTCACACCTTGCTGACGCATCTGTAGCCAGGCTTGCAGCGCTTGAAGCAGACGGCGTGCGCCAAACAGCAGGCCTGCGGCGTGGTCAATACGTCCGGGCAATTCCAGCCGCAGGTTGAACCGCTCAGGCACCTGCGCCCACGCATGGGTTTCAGAAACTTGGCCATAGGCCTGGTCCAGACCCAGCAGCACAGCGGCCCCGAACCGTCTGGCAATGCTGGCGCGCGGCAGCCGCCGCAGGGCACCCAGGGTCCGGCAACCCAGGCGGTGCAGGGTAGGCGCATGTTCGCGTGTGGCGGCCAGGCTGTGCAAAGGGAGCTGGTCGAGGGTTTGCTTCAACAGCGGCGGCGGGCAGTGCAGCAGCGGCAGGGGCGTGGTCCCAGTGTCATGGCCGGGGATAGCGTCTTGCCGTGCATGCAGCAAAGCCAAGGCGGCCTGCCCTGTGGGGGCGCAGGCCATGGCCGTCAACTGCCATTGCCCGGCTTCGCCGCGCAAACGCTCCAGCAAGGCAGCCTCTCCGCCAAACAGGCGCAGGCTGGCTTCGGCCTCCAGCAGCAGCAGGCCGTCGGCCACGCACACTCTGGGGGTGAAGCGCAGCGCCCACCAGCAGGCGGGCAGCAGTGCTTCAGGCGCAGGTACGCCAGCCGGTACCGGTTCGGGGGCGAAAGCGATCCACCACATGGGCGTTCGGGCGGCTGTGGCCGCCGATGGGGTACACGTTGGCTCCTGTGTCTGCAGGCACGGGCATGCCAGCCAGCAGGCGTTGCACGGGCAGGCTGGCGGGCAGCATGATGGGGCGTTCCATTGGCGGGCCCCGGCGTTTGAGCATGTCTAGCCGCAGGCCGTTGGTGCCCAGGCTGCGCACCGCCAAGCGCAGTGGCGCCGGTGAAGCGGACGCAGAAGCCTCCAACGGGCGCCAGGCAAAGCACAAAGGCGTACCTGAGGCTTGGGCGGCCAAGTGCAGTCTGCGCAGTTGCTCGGGTTGCGCTTGTGGCAACCACACCAGCAGGGCGCCCAGGTCGGGGCAACGCAAGGCTTGTTCAGCACTCCAGAGCGCCAGGGCAGGCGTACGGGCTTCGGCCAGCCAAAGGCGCTGGGCGGGCAGGCCTTGGGCGGCAAGAGCGCTCAGGTGTGGGCGGTGCGGTGGTGCCACCACCAGCACCGGGCGTTCGGCGGCCACTGCGCGCAGGGTGGGCAGCAGCAGGCGCCATTCCGGCAGGCAGCCCCCGCTGTGCAGCAACTCAATCAGCGCGCCCTGTGGCCAGCCCCCACCGGGCAACGCTGCGTCAAGAGCAGGGTGGCCGCTGGAAGTGACCATGCCCCCGGCGTTTTCCAGCTGATCGCCACGCCAGACACCCGGCCAGACGGGGTCGGCCAGAAGGGCGGATGTTTGGTGGTTGAACATGGGCGGGCCTCAAATACTGTATTTATGTACAGTATAAACGGGCGAACACATCATGCAATTGGCCCATACCAAAGATGGGCCAGCGTCGAGGTGAATACACTGCAGGGTTACGCAACCCTTGTTCCGGCTCTTTGGGAATGGATACTTTTTTTCTGGCAATGCTCGTGGCCCTGGGGGCCTTCACCCTCAAAGTGCGTGACGAGAAACGCCGCATGGCCCTGCTGGGCAGCCACCTGGGGCACTTCCAGATTGAAAAGCTCATGGCCCACCTGGCCCAGGGCTACATGCGTGCGCTTGACGAGAAAGACCCCGCTCGCCGCGAGCAGATCTGGCAGTTGCTGGAGGGAACAGAAACCTCTTTGAGCGACCAGTTTGGCCGTTTTACGCAGGAGTTTTCCCGCGTTTCACCCGAGCAGGCCAGGGTCTGCAAGGTGGCGGTACCTTACATCGACCGCTGGCTGCCGCGCTCCACCATCGATTTGCGGGAAATGCTGGCCCTGCACGCACGCGGCATTGCCGGGGTGGTGGCCAATCGCAGCGGGTTGGCACCCAAGGCCAAGGCTTACATGTTGTCGGCCGAGCTGTACCTGATGCAGCACACCTGCCATTGGTTCTGCAAGTCGCGCACCGTGGCGTCGGCACGCCTGCTGGCGCGGCATAAAACGTCGTACCAGCAGGTGCTGGAGTCCGTATCGCCGCAAACGCGGCAGGCCTACGAAGCCTTGCTTGCCGGGCATTGAGCCCAGGGGCTGGTGCGCGGGACGGGACTCGAACCCGTACGCCTTGCGGCGGCGGATTTTAAGTCCGCTACGTCTACCTGTTCCGTCACCCGCGCAGCCCAGGGCTGGCATTGTACCGACCCATGCCGGGCGGCAGGAACTACAATCACAACCTGTCGAGAAGGGCAGGACCGCGCCTGCAGCGCACACCCGAAAGCAACATCATGAGCCACTTCACCCCGCCTTTTGAGATCCACGTCCACGGTGACGTCCGTTTGCGCGACGATGTGGACTACGCCCAGATCCAGGAGGCTCTCAAGCCTCTGTGGCAATACACGGGCGCCCGCTCTCTGGTGGACGCAGCTCCCAGCGCCTACGAGGACGAACCCGGCATCCGCTTCGATCCCAAGGAACACCTGCTGCAACTGTGCTGGACCGTCGAAGGCGACGAGGACTTCCGCCTGGCGGTTGACGAGGCCTGCATGAGCCTGAACGACATTGCTGCAGCCGGTGCGCCCATCGAGGTCTCCTTCTACGACCTGGAGTTCGACGAGGAAGACGCCTCGCCCGATACCGAGGCCCGCGACGATTTCGTCATGTGCTTCGTCGGTCCTACGCCTGCGGCCATCATGCAGGTGCAGCGCGACATGCTGGTGCAGGACGTCGTGCACCTGATGGAGCGCCACTTCGACGCTTCCGAGCTGGGTGAGGTGGTTGTGGCCATCGACCGTCTCTTCACCAATCGCTTTGATGCGCTTGTCAACTCCATGCAACTCGGGCGCCCCCCAAGGGGTGGTTCCGGCCCGGCAGGTGGCCACGGCGGCCCGCGCAAGCCCCGTCATCTGCACTGACACCCACCAATAAACAAAAAGCCCCTGGCATCCACCAGGGGCTTTTTGCTGCAGTGCCCCCCGCGGGGAGGGGCGCTCCTCTTCTGGCTCAGTCAGCAGTCACGGCAATGCCCTTGAACTCGCCGCTGGCAATGCGCTTGCCCCACTCGGCAGGGCCGCTCTCGTGCACGTTGTTGCCGGTGGAGTCCACGGCCACGGTCACGGGCATGTCCTGCACGTCGAATTCGTAGATGGCTTCCATGCCCAGGTCCTCAAAGCCCACCACCTTGGCGGCCTTGATGGCTTTGGCCACCAGGTAGGCGGAGCCGCCCACGGCCATCAGGTAGGCGCTCTGGTTGTCCTTGATGGCCTCAATCGCCACCGGCCCGCGCTCGGACTTGCCGATCATGGAAATGAGGCCGGTCTTCTCCAGCATCATGCGGGTGAACTTGTCCATGCGGGTGGCGGTGGTCGGGCCAGCCGGGCCTACCACCTCGTCACGCACCGGGTCCACCGGGCCCACGTAGTAGATCACGCGGTTGGTGAAGTCCACCGGCAGCTTCTCGCCCTTGGCCAGCATGTCGGCAATGCGCTTGTGCGCGGCATCGCGCCCGGTCAGCATCTTGCCATTGAGCAGCAGCTTCTGCCCCACCTTCCAGCTGGCAACCTCTTCCTTGGTCAGCGTGTCCAGGTTCACGCGGGTGGCACTCTTGGTGTCGGCGGTCCAGGTCACGGCAGGCCAGTCTTCCAGCTTGGGCGGCTCCAGCGTGGCCGGGCCCGTGCCATCCAGGTGAAAGTGCACGTGGCGGGTGGCCGCGCAGTTCGGGATCATGGCCACAGGCAGCGATGCCGCGTGCGTCGGGTAGTCCATGATCTTCACGTCCACCACGGTGGTCAGGCCGCCCAGGCCCTGCGCGCCAATGCCCAGGGCGTTCACCTTCTCGTACAGTTCCAGGCGCAGTTCTTCCACGCGGCTCAGCGCGGCGCCAGACTTCTTCTTGTCGATCAGTTCATGGATGTCCACGGGCGCCATCAGCGACTCCTTGGCCAGCAGCAGTGCCTTCTCGGGCGTGCCACCAATGCCAATGCCCAGGATGCCTGGCGGGCACCAGCCTGCGCCCATGGTCGGCACAGTCTTCAGCACCCAGTCCACGATGGAGTCCGACGGGTTGAGCGCGTAGAACTTGGACTTGTTTTCCGAGCCGCCGCCCTTGGCCGCGCAGATCACCTCCACGTGGTCGCCGGGGACGATTTCGTAATGCACCACCGCAGGGGTGTTGTCCTTGGTGTTCTTGCGGGTGCCCGCCGGGTCGGCCAGCACCGAAGCGCGCAGCGGGTTGTCCGGGTTCAGGTAGGCGCGGCGCACGCCTTCGTTGATCATGTCCTGCACGCTCATGGTGGCGTCGGGCCAGGTCACGTTCATGCCCACTTTCAGGAACACCACGGCAATGCCCGTGTCCTGGCAGATCGGGCGGTGGCCTTCGGCCGCCATGCGGGAGTTGGTCAGGATCTGCGCGATCGCATCCTTGGCGGCAGGGCTCTGCTCGCGCTCGTAGGCCTCGCCCAGCGCCTTGATGTAGTCGAGCGGGTGGTAGAAGCTGATGTACTGAAACGCGTCGGCGATGGACTGGATCAGGTCTTCCTGTTTGATGGCGGTCATGGTGGGAGTCTTTCTCTACGTGATGTGCCGGAAATCAGTGTTCGTCGCCGCCAGCCTGGTGCAACAGTCTGTCAGTGAAGGCAATGGCCATGGCGCTGAGCAGGAAGGCGACGTGGATGAGCGTCTGCCACATCAGCACCTTGTCGGTGTAGTTGGCGGCGTTGATGAAAGTCTTGAGCAGGTGGATGGAGCTGATGCCGATGATGGCCGTGGCCAGCTTCACCTTCAGCACGCTGGCGTTCA
>CAMLOF010000044.1 GCA_946481585.1 uncultured Macromonas sp.
TGATGGAGGGCTTCCAGCTCTGGCTCAACCTGCCAGCGCGCGACAAGATGTGCCCACCTTGGTACCGGGACATTCCAGCGGGCGAGTTGCCACGCTTTTCAACGGCGGAGGGTGTGGACGTGACCGTGATTGCCGGTGAAAGCCATGGCGTGCAAGGCGCCGTCACCCGAGACGGCACGGCCCCGCTTTACCTGGACCTGCACCTGAAGGCAGGGGCGCGGTTCGAACAACTGTTGCCCGCAGGCCACAACGCCTTTGTTTACGTTTACCGGGGTGAATTGACGGTGGGGGGCAGCGCTGTGCCCGTGCAGCGCATGGCCATTCTGGCGAATGACGGCGGCGACGGCGTGGTGCTGCAAGCCCCGCAGGACGCCAAGGCCCTGCTCATTGCCGGTCGCCCGCTGAAAGAACCCATTGCGCAATATGGGCCCTTCGTCATGAACACGCCGCAGGAAATCCACCAGGCGATTGCCGACCTGCACGCAGGCCGGCTGGCCTGAAGTTCAGAACGGAATGTCGTCGTCCATGTCGTCGAAGCCGCTCGACGGGGCGGGCGCCGGAGCGCGCTGGGGCGCGGGGCGCTGTGCAGGCGCGGCGGGACGGGCCGCAGGCGCTGCGGCACGGGGGGCATAGCCACCGCCGCCACCACCTTCGTCCATGCCGGCGCCGCCCATGCCTTCGCGGCCACCCAGCAATTGCAGTTCAGTGGCAATGATGTCCACCGTGTTCTTTTCCACGCCCGACTGGTCGGTGTACTTGCCGTACTTCAGGCGGCCTTCCACGTAGATGGGGCGGCCTTTCTTCACGTATTCGCCAGCGATTTCGGCCAAGCGGTCGTAGAACGTGACGCGGTGCCACTGGGTGTCTTCGACGGTTTCGCCGCTGTTGCGGTCCTTGCGGCGGCTGGTGGTGGCGATGCTGACGTTGGCCACAGCCTGGCCAGAAGGCAGGTAACGGATTTCGGGGTCTCGGCCGCAGTTGCCGATCAGGATGACTTTGTTCACGGATGCCATGGCTGCTTCCTCTTTCGCATGGGTATGGTCAAAGCGGGATTGTGCCTGAAGCCCCGGCCACCCCACAGTGGGCATGACACAATCGGCCACAAATGAAGACGGACCAGGACCCGGACTTTTTCCTCAACGTCCAGAACGAGTTCTCCAACGGCCGCGCGTGGCTGGACCGGGGCATCGTTCTGGGATACGCAGTGCTGGCGGGCTTGAGCGTGGTGCTCTTCACCATGCTGTCGGAATGGGCCTTCGAATGGTTCCTGCATGGCTACGAGGCCGCCCCCTGGGCCGTGCTGCTCTGGACGCCCGCACTCACTGCCCTGATCGTCTGGGTCACACGGCGCTATGTGCCTGGCGCCGCGGGCTCCGGCATTCCCCAGGTGATTGCCGCCCAAGCGCCCCACCTGGCTGCCGACAAACGGCGCCATTTCGTCTCGGTCAAACTCTCAATTGCCAAGGTGCTGCTCAGCACGGCGGGGCTGTTCGCCGGGCTGTCATTGGGGCGGGAAGGGCCTTCGGTACAGGTGGCCGCAGGCATCATGCACAACGCCCGCCGCTGGCTGCGCGGCGGCCACTCGGGCCTGGGTGACTACGCTCTGCTCGTCGCGGGCGGCTCGGCGGGCATTGCCGCGGCGTTCAACGCTCCCCTGGCAGGCGTGGTGTTCGCCATTGAAGAGCTTTCCCGCAAGATCGAGTCTCGCAGCAGCGGGCTCATCATCGCCGCCATTGTTCTGGCGGGCTTGATGGGGGTGTCAGTTTTCGGCAACTACTCTTACTTCGGCTCCATCGCCATCCCGCGCATCGGCTGGTCTGCCTTTCTGCCCGGCCTGCTGGTGGCGCTCGCTTGCGGTGTGCTGGGCGGGCTGTTTTCTCGCCTGCTGGTAGCCTCCCTCACGGGAACAGGTGACCGCGTCAGCCGCTGGCGGAAGCACTACCCGATTCACTTTGCGGCGCTGGGCGGGCTGGCCATAGCGGTCATAGGCCTGGTGAGCGCGGGCGCCACTTTTGGCGCGGGCGGTGAAGAGGTCAGGCGCATGCTGGCTGGCGAAGGCGACCCTTCGCGTCTTTACACCCTGCTCAAGTTCCTTGCCACCTGGATCACCACCTGGTGCGGGGTGCCCGGAGGCATCTTTGCGCCGTCGCTGTCCATTGGCGCGGGCATTGGTTACGACGTTGCGCAGCTGACCATGGGCCCCGATGCCGCAGAAATTGCGCCGGTCCTCATTGCGATGGGCATGGCAGGGTTCCTGGCAGCGGTGACGCAGGCGCCCTTGACGGCGTTCATCATCGTGATGGAGATGATCGACGGGCGCCCGCTGGTGCTCACCTTGATGGCGTCTGCCATGCTCGCCAGCCTGGTGTCACGCATGATCAGCCGCCCGCTCTATGCAACTCTGGCCGAAAAGATGCTGCAAGGCGTGATAACAGCGGAACAGGAAGGAAGCCCCGGGCAAGCACCGAAGTCGACCGGCGAAGAAAGCCCCCGCACCTGAACAGGCGGCGACCAGAGGCAATCAGTGCCGGGTCACGGCCTTGGCAGGCGCCTGCATGTTCCAGGCCACCACCAGCCAAAGCAGGCTAAGCCCGCCGCAGACCATGAACAGGCCTTGGGGGCCGTGGTGGCTGCTGATCCAGCCCCCTGCAGCGCCCCCGGCAAAGAAACCCACCGATTGGAGCGTGTTGTAGACACCCAGCGCCGCGCCGCGCGCGTGCGCTGGCGCAAGGCGGGACGCCAAGCTGGGCTGGCTGGCCTCCAGGGTGTTGAAACCCATGAAAAACAGGAACAGCCCCACCGCCAGCAAGGGAAGCGAAGGCGTGTGCGTAGCACTGAACCAGAAGCCCACCTGCACCAGCAGGATCAGCCCGATGGCAAACAGAAACACGGCACGCAGGTAGCCGCGCCGCTCCAGACGGAAAAGCACGCCCCCCATGACGACGAACGACAGCACCAGTGCCGTCAGGTACACCTTCCAGTGCTCGGGCTGCGCCAACCCTGCCTGCACCAGCAAGGCCGGAACAGCCATCCACATGGCAAGCTGCACCGCGTGCAGCACGAAGACGCCCAGATCAAGCCGAAGCAGCCCGCTGTGCGCCAGCACCTCGCGCAGGCCACCGCGCCCTGCATCAACATACTCTTGCGGCTCCGGGGGCACCACCCAGGCCACCACGGCCATGCCCGCCAGCGCCAGCGTGGCGGTCAGCCAGAACAGCCCGCTCAAACCGATGTGCGCTGCAAGAATGGGTGAGAACACCAGCGACAAGGCGAACATCAGGGCTATGCTGATACCGACCATGGCCATGGCCTTGGTTCGTACTTCGTCTCGGGTGACGTCGGCGATGAAGGCCGTGATGGCGGCAGAGATGGCACCCGCCCCTTGCAAGGCCCGCCCGAGTATGAGGAAGTCCAGACTGCGGGCAGTGGCGGCCACCATGCTGCCCGCGGCGAACAGGGCCAAGCCAAGCAGGATGACGCGCTTGCGCCCCCAGCGGTCGGAGGCCATGCCCAGAGGAATTTGCAACAACGCCTGCGTGAGGCCGTAGATGCCCATCGCCAAGCCAACTCGTGCAGGATCATCCCCCCCGGGGTAACGGGCGGCCTCTAAAGCGAACACGGGCAGCACCAGGAACAGACCAAGCATGCGCAGAGCGAAGATCGAAGCCAGCGAGATGCTGGCCCGGCGCTCGGCGGCGGTCATTCGGTGCGAATCTGACAGGGTATCGGACACAACGACAGAATTTCGGGCAAAGCCCGGATTGTCGCTCAACGCGCAAAGCCCCCCGGAGCATGGGCCGATGACCCAGACCGGAGGGGAACAGCAGCTCAGCCGTGCTGTAGCGCGCTTCGGTAGGCGCCGCAGCCCACCAGCAGCTTGTCGTTGATGGGCAGCACAAACGAGGATTTGCCGCGCACCTGCCCGGTGACCGGGTTGACGATGTTGTATTCCACCCAGCCGCCACCCGTGTCTGCACGCTCCCAGGCATCGCGCAGCAAGGCATCGGCGTCCAGGCCCGGCGCGTCGTGCAGACGGCTGCCCGTCTTGGCCCGGTCAGCGCCCATCACCCGGTAAACCCCCTCGCGGTCGAACACGAAGATGTAGAGATCGCGGTCGATGAAGCGGCCCTGTTTGTCGTAGAAGTCCTCGCTAGCGCGTTCGTAGCCCACGTTGCGAATGTGCTCCAGCGCCTCTTTGGCCATGCGCATGGCGATGTCTGCCGTGCCTTGTGTGATGGACATCGTCTGCACGGCGGCATCGAGCACCGACGTGTGCCCCAGCAGTTCGTTGGACCGCTTGCTGGTGCGGTCCACCATGGCGGCGTTCTCGTACGTCACGGTGTCGATCTCGCCCATCGCCTGCGCCACTTCCTTGAGCGCGGCACTTTGCTGGCTGCTGGCTGCCGCCATGCTGTCGATACGGGCGGCAATGTCACGGATGCCAATGACGAGCCGCTCCATCACTTCGTTGACGGAACCGATCTCCTTGACCGAAGACTGGACCCGGCTGGTGGACTCGACGATGAGTTGGCGCACTTCGCCCGCAGCGGATTGCGACCGCTGCGCGAGGCTGCGCACCTCGGCCGCCACCACGGCGAAACCCCGCCCGGCCTCGCCCGCACGCGCAGCTTCCACGGCCGCGTTGAGCGCCAGGATGTTGGTCTGAAAGGCAATGCTGTCGATCACGCCGATGATTTCGGTCATGCGCTGCGAGGTGGCCTGCAGCGTGCCCATACCCTGCATGGTCTGGTGCATCAGGCCGCTGGCCTGTTCGGTCTGGCGGTGCAGCCCCTCGCTGACGCGGCTGACTTCCTGCACCGTCTCGCCATTGCGGGTAACGGTGTCGGCCGCCTCGCGCACGTTCGCCGTGGCTTGTTCCAGCGCAGCGGCCTGGGCCTGGGTGCGGTCGGCCAGTTGCGCGCTGTCGTTGACGAGCTGCTGCCCCATGTGGCTCAGCACTGCGGACACGCTGCGCACATCAGCCACGATGGCTGACAGGCTGGCCAGCATGGCCTGGAACTTGCGCCCCATTTCGGCCATCTCGTCGCGGCCGGGGATCACCGCAACACCGGTCAGGTCGCCGTCGGTGGCCTGGTCAATCACCGTGTCGAGCTTCTTCAGGCTGTCGATGGTGGCGTGCTTGAACGCCATCAAACCGTAGATCAGGAGCACCAGCACCACCACGCCGCCAGAGGCGAGGTAGATGATGTTCTGCGTGATGCGGGCTTCGCGTTCCTGCAGCACGGCTTGCAGGCGCTCGTGTGCCACGCGGCCAAAGGCGCGCTGCGTCTCGACCGCCTTGCCGCCTTCTTCGAAGAAGGCGCTGGCGTTACCCATGAGCATGCCAGACCCCAGCGTGAGCTTGATGGAGTTGGCAAAGTCGGTGTTGTTCTTCTGAACGTTCTTCCAGCCTTCCGGGGCGGGTTCACCTGCGCGCTCAAGCGACTCCAGCCGGTCCTGGATCTGGCGGGTCAACCCGATGAGGCGGTCCCCCTGGCTGCCAATGCGAATGGCTTCGGTGATGGCCTCAGAAGAAGAACCTGCGTCAGGCCGCGCCAGCAGGCCAGCGCCTTCGGTGCGGATCAGGTCGGTGCCTTCCACCAGCGGCAGCACGCGCTCGACCACGATGTCCATCAGGAAGGAGCTGCCTGCATCGGGGTCGAGCAGAAGCTCAGAGGTCTCTGCCGTGAGGGAAACCATGCGGATCAACCGCGCGATCTGGTCGGAATGCCGCGCAAAGACGGAGGCACTCAGATCGGGCGTGGGGTTGCCTTTGACCAGCTCCTGCAGCGTCTGATGAACGGACAGCCAGTCGTTGGCCAGGCCCAGTTCGGTGTGGGTGGCGATGTCACGGTCCAGGGCCTCGATGGCGGCGGTCAGCTCCTTGCGGGTAGCGTCGCGCCCCTGCTGCAGCGTGCTTTCGCCCGCAAGGATGAGGTGCGTCTGCCCCCGGTGCTTCTGGGTCAGGGCCACCACGTCGGAAATGCGGTTCACAACCGCCAGACCCGCCAGCTCCTTCTGCGTGTACAGGCGTTGTTCCCAAAGGCTCTGCGTCATCAGCAGGACCATGGCCAGCATGGGCAAGACCAGCAGCGCTGCCATCGAGAAAAGCTTGACCGCCATTGGCAGGCGCTGCATGAGCGCGATGCCAGGCCCGAAAAAGCGGCGTGGTGAATCTGACATGATCTGAGCGGATGTGAAAAGTCCAGACAGGTCCGCCATGTTTCGGCAGACCGGTGACAGCCGATCAGATGTTAATCGACCCCATCCCTCTGTTACGTGGAAGTTACAGGGGGATATCCCTAGGTCATTTTTGCTTCAAATGCTTGAACTACGCTTACATGAGCGCGGTTCTCATCTGATCAATCACAGCTTTGTAGTCGGGCTTGCCAAAGATGGCACTTCCAGCCACAAAGGTGTCTGCGCCAGCGTCGGCCACACGGCGGATGTTGTCGGCCTTGATGCCGCCGTCCACTTCCAGCCGGATGTCGCGGCCGCTGGCCTCGATGCGCTTGCGCGCCTGCTCGATCTTGCGCAAGGCGGAATCGATGAAACTCTGCCCGCCAAAGCCGGGGTTGACGCTCATGATGAGGATGAGGTCGAGGTCGTCGATCACCCAGTCCAGCACGTCCAGCGGCATGGCCGGGTTGAAAGTGAGGCCCGCCTTGCAGCCACGCGCCTTGATGGCCTGCACGCTTCGGTGAACGTGAGCGGTGGCGTCGGGGTGAAAGCTCACCAGGTCGGCCCCGGCGTCAATGAACGCACCGGCCAGCGCATCCACGGGCTGGATCATCAGGTGCACGTCGATGGGTACGGGCGTGCCATCAGCCTTCTTGGCGTGCGGCTTGAGCGCCTGGCAGACCATGGGGCCGAACGTCAGGTTGGGCACGTAGTGGTTGTCCATCACGTCGAAATGGATCCAGTCGGCGCCTGCGTTGATGACGTTGCGCACCTCCTCGCCCAGACGGGCAAAGTCGGCCGAGAGAATGGAAGGGGCGATGCGGTAAGTGGTCATGCCGGGATTGTCGCAGCTTCGCCGCCAAGGCTGGGTGACAATCAGCGCATGTCCAAGTACCAGTTCACCGTTGACCCGCAGCCGCAGTACCTGCCTGCCCAGTCCGCCCCCGAGGAACGGGTGTACAGCTTCGCCTACACCATCACCATCCAGAACGTGGGCGAGGTGGCTGCCCAGCTGATTGCCAGACACTGGGACATTGAAGACGCCAACGGCCACACCGAGGAGGTGGACGGCCTGGGTGTGGTGGGCCACCAGCCGCTGCTGCAACCGGGAGAATCGTTCCGCTACAGCAGCAGCGCCCGCCTGCGCACGCCCATGGGAATCATGAGCGGACACTACTTCTGCGTGGCGGTGGACGGCACGCGCTTTGAAGTGGCCATTCCGCCCTTCGTGTTGCGCGCCGAAGGCGCTGGCACCAACCTGCACTGACGTTTGCCGATGAGCGACACCCCGCCGGACACGAACGCTCTGCTGGAAGCCCTGGACCCGGACGCGCCGTTGGCGCAGCGTCATTTGTGGCTGATAGGCACGCTGGACTGGCTGCGTGGCCCGCAACCCGACGTGCGCGCCACCTTCCAGCGCCTGGAACAGCTGCTGGACGCAGCAGACGCCCTGCCTGGCTGGGTGCCACGCTGGCGGCGCTGGTGGCTGCGCTTCCGCCAGGAGGTGGACCTGGCACCGCTGCTGGCGGATTTCGGGTTCGCATCCAAATCGGTGTTCATGACGGAACTGGGCCACCGGCTGCGCCGCAAACTGCTGCCCGCCTCGCCAGTGACCACGGACATCACTGAACTGTTCGGCCTGCTGTTTGCCGACACGCTGGACGCACGCTGGCTGCACGCCATGCCCCCGCGCCTGCTGGAACGGCTGGCTCATCTGCTGGAAGACCCTGATGGCCCCGCTGGCGTTCACGGCCCGCACTGGCCTCGGGTAACCGACGGAGAGCAGACCTTGCTGGACGCGCTGGCGTTCTGCGTTGGCCAAGTGAGCGCTGCCGGATTCACGCCCGAACTGCGGGTGCGCATGTCGCGCGAGGCACGCGAGTCGCGCACGTTCCATGACCTGCCCGTGGCACTGGAAGCCTACCGCGAAGCGGTGGTTCGCACGGGTGTGAACAGTACAGAAACCCACGCCCGCGAAGCCACCCTGCGCCGCCTGCTGGACGAATGCCGCCATGCGGCCTACACCGTCTATGCCCACCTGGAAGAGCACGGCATCTCGGTGGGTGTGGTGTTCCGCCTGCGGCAACTGCGTGAGCGCGTCCTGCGCGCCAAGGCGCTGCTGGACTGCCTCCAGTCCACCCAGCGCCCGCGAGCCATGGTCCGCCTGCTGGCGCAACTGGTGCAGGTCGGGCGCAACAGCCGCAGCATCCGCGCGCTGATTGCCTCCAGCACGCAGCTCACCGCCGCCCGCGTGGCAGAACGCAGCGCCGAGACCGGCGAACACTACATCACCCGCAACTGGGCCGAGTACCGCGACATGCTGTGGCGCGCTGGCGGCGGCGGCGCGGTGCTGGGCTTCACCACATGGTTCAAGTTCCTCATCGGCGGGCTGGCGCTGTCTGCCTTCTGGGGCGGGCTGGCAGCTGGGCTCAACTACGCCCTGGCCTTCGTCTTCATACAGATGCTGCACCTGACGGTGGCCACCAAACAACCGGCTGTGACCGCACCGGCCATGGTTGCCAAGCTCAAGGACTTGCGCTCGCGCGAGGCGGTGTTGCGCTTCGTGGACGAGGTGGCGCACCTGTTCCGCTCGCAGGTGGCCGCCATCGCAGGCAACCTGGCGCTGGTCATTCCGGTGGTGTTGCTGATCCACTTCGCGCTGGCGTTCATCGTTGGCCAGCCCATGATCGACGCAGACAAGGCACACCACGTGCTGGAAGCCCACCATGTTCTGGGCCCCACGGTGCTGTTCGCTGCGTTCACGGGCCTGCTGCTGTTCGCCAGCAGCATCATCGCGGGCTGGGTGGAGAACTGGTTCGTGCTGCACAAGCTGGACTCGGCCATTGAACACAACCCGCGCGTCACGCGCCGCCTGGGGGTGGAACGCGCAGGCCGCTGGAGTCGTTTTCTGCGCACCCACATCTCGGGCCTTGCGGCCAACATTTCGCTGGGGTTGATGCTGGGGCTGGTACCGGCCATTGCAGGCTTCTTTGGCCTGGGGCTGGAAGTGCGGCACGTGACCCTGGTGACCGGCCAGATGGCCGCCGCTGCGGCTTCTCTGGGGCCGCAGGTGTTCACCGAAGGTGCCTTCTGGTCGGCCGTACTGGCCACCTTGCTGGTAGGCCCCATCAACCTGGCGGTGAGCTTCTACCTGGCCTTCCGCCTGGCGCTCAAGGCGCAAGGCGTGAGCGACGTGAACCGCCAGCGCATCCAGGCCGCCATACAGCACCGCCTGCGCCGTGCGCCCATGAGCTTTTTCTGGCCGCTGAGCGACAAGGAAGAAGCCGAGGCCCACGCGGGCGCAGACATTCCCGAACCCGTGGAAGACGATGCCGTCACGCCTGACGATGCTCCCCCGTTGAACCAGAACTGACCCATGGGTGAATTTGAACTGATCCGCCGGTATTTCCAGCACGCACTGGCCCGCGAAGGTGTGGTGCTGGGCAACGGCGACGACTGTGCCCTGCTGGCGCCCGCGCCGGGCATGGTGCTGGCCGTGTCCACCGACATGCTGGTGGAAGGGCGGCACTTCGTGTCCACTGTGCCCCCGCAGGCCCTGGGCCACAAGGCCCTGGCCGTGAACCTGAGCGACCTGGCCGCCATGGGTGCAGAGCCACTGGCCTTCACCCTGGCGCTGGCTCTGCCGCGTGCCGACGAAACTTGGCTGCAAGGCTTCTCACAGGGGCTGCTTGCGCTTGCCGATGCGCATGGCTGCGCGCTGGTGGGCGGCGACACCACAGCCGGGCCGCTCAACCTCTGCATCACCGTGTTCGGCCAGGTGCCCGCGGCGCAGGCGCTCAAGCGCAGCGGGGCTCAGCCTGGTGACGACATCTACGTCAGCGGCACCCTGGGCGACGCCCGGTTGGCGCTGGAGGTGCTGCGCGGCACCGTGGACGTGAGCGCCGAGACCTGGAAACGCGCGCGCCAGCGCCTGGAGTGCCCCACGCCCCGGCTGGCCCTGGGCCAGGCACTGCGTGGCGTGGCCCACGCCTGTGCCGACGTGAGCGACGGCCTGGCTGGCGACCTGGGACACATCCTGGACGCCTCGGGCGTTTGCGCGCAACTGTGGGCGGACGATCTGCTGGCCTCTGGCGCCGTGACAGACGACGTGCGCGCCCTGCCGCGCGAACAGGCCCTGACCTGTGTGCTGGCAGGCGGCGACGATTACGAACTCGTCTTCACAGCACCGCCCGGCGCGCGCGACGCCGTGGCCCAGGCCGCCAGCGCGTCAAACACCCGGGTCACGCGCATCGGCACAATCGTTGCATCTGGCGCTGGCCGCCCGAAGCTGGAATGCCAGGACGCCCAGCGGCTGCCACTGGAACTTAAGCTGGCCGGGTTCGACCACTTTGCCTGACACCCCCATGAACACCCTTCAGAACGACTCCACGGACAAGCCCCGCGACGCCGCATCGGTAGTGCTGCTGCGCGACGGCGTAGCCGGGCTGGAAGTGCTGCTGCAACGGCGCAACGTGCGCGCAGGCGTGCTGGGCGGCATGTACGTGTTCCCGGGCGGCAAACTGGACGCCGCCGACCGCTCGCCCGCGTGGCTGGACTGCCTTGACCAGCCCCACTCCACCCTGCATGCGCAGCTGAGCGAGGCAGAAACCACCGCTGAAACCGCTGCCGCCCTGTACGTGGCTGCGCTGCGCGAGATGTTCGAGGAGGCGGGCATCCTGATGGCGGAACATGAGGACGGCACAGCAATCGCCCCCGGCGAGCAGGCCCGAATGCTCGAACAGTTGCGGGCTGAACTGCAGGCTGGCAGGGAATGGCCTTCGGCACTCACGAGCCTGGGCTTGCGCCCGCTGACGCGCGGCATGCGCCCCTGGTCACGCTGGATCACCCCGCGCAACCCGCCGGTAGGCACCCCGCGTTTTGACACGCGCTTCTTCCTGGCCGTGCTACCAGCGGGCCAGGAGGCGCGCCACGACGACCACGAGGCCGTCGAAAGCATCTGGCTGGCCCCGCAGGCCGCCCTGCAACGCTACTGGGACCGAGAGATCGAACTCATCCCACCCCAATTGATGGGGCTGGCGCAACTGGCACGCCACAGCAGCGCAAACAGCGCCTGGCAGGAGGCGCTGCAACGCACCCCGCCTTGCGTCCAGCCTGAGCAGTTCGATGAGGACGGCGTGCGCGTCATGTGCTACCCCGGCGACCCGCACCACCCGGTGCGCGCACGCGCGCTGCCCGGCCCCACGCGCCTGCGCTTCGTGGCCAAGCGCTTTGAACCCGTCAATGGCTTTCAAGGATGGATGGAATGACTGCCCCCCAGGCTCTGGCCGTGCCCACGGCACGCTTCATGTTTGCCCGCGTGTCGCACCTGATCGCGCTGGGCTTTGGCGCGGGGCTGAGCCGCTTTGCCCCGGGCACCGTGGGTACGTTGTGGGCCTGGGCGGCGTTCCTCGTCATCGAGGCCCTGCTGCACCCCACCGACGTTGCCTGGGCGGGCATCATCGCCGTCGGCACCCTGGTGGGCTGGTGGGCCAGCGTGCGCACCGCCGAGCGCTGCGGCATTGCCGACCCGGGCTTCATCGTCATCGACGAGGTCGTGGCCTTCTGGCTGGTGCTGTGGCTGGCCATGCCCATGGGCTTGCTTGGGCAGGCGCTGGCGTTTGCCCTGTTCCGCTTCTTTGACGCGGCCAAGCCCGGGCCCGTGGCCTGGGCCGACCAGTTGTTCAAGGGCTGGGGCTGGCGGGGTGGCTGGGGCATCATGTTCGACGACCTGGTAGCTGCCTTCTGCACGCTGCTGGTGATTGCGCTGTGGCGCTTCTGAGGCACCCGCCATGGACACCCAAGCCCCCGACCTGCTGCAACTGTGCGAAGCGCTGGCGCGCGAACTGAAGCAACGTGGCTGGATGATGGCCACCGCCGAAAGCTGCACGGGCGGGCTGATTGCGGGCACCTGCACGGGCCTGAGCGGCTCCAGCGACTGGCTGGAGCGTGGCTTTGTGACCTACTCCAACGCCGCCAAGACGGAAGCCTTGGGTGTGGATGCCGCCCTGATCCAACAGCACGGAGCGGTGAGCCAACCCGTGGCCCGCGCCATGGCCGAGGGCGCGCTGGGCCATTCCCACGCGCAAGTGAGCGTGGCCGTGACGGGCGTGGCCGGTCCCACTGGCGGCAGCGTGGAAAAACCGGTTGGTACCGTCTGGTTCGGCTGGGCCACACCGCAGGGTGTTTTCACCGAACTGCAGCATTTCGCCGGTGACAGGGATGCCGTGCGGCAAGCCACGGTGCACCACGCCCTGAAGGGGCTGCTGCTGCGCCTGCCACAAGGTTGAGGCACCATCACCACCCAATACCCTTGAATTCCCAAGAATGCACGCATCCCATGTGACGGTTGCCACCCAACGGCCCATCAAGCAGACTTGATCCGTATAACAAGAGAAACGATAACCCTTTAAAAATCAAAAGGTTAGGAAACCCCGCAAGAAGAAAAACTCGCTTGCTTTGACAGCTGAGATTTGAGCTGGAAACAATCCGCCCATATAAACAACATGGTCAGGGACGGATGGATACGAAGGAAGCCCAACGGGCGGCTTTGCCACAGGCGCGGGGCCGACGGTATTTGGCACTTGCAGTGCTACCGGCACTGCTGACAGCTTGCGGCACGTTGACTGGCTTGCCCGGCCACGGGGGAGGCAAGCGCTTCGCCACCGAGCAACGCTTGGTTTCCGCAAGCATCCGACACGCACTCAAAAGCATAGACGTCAGCCCCCTGCGCGGCAAGAAGGTTGCCGTGGTGTTCGACATCGTCAGCGACGAAGGCGGCGGCAACATCGTTGGTGGCCGCATGAATCTGGCTGGCGTGCTCTCTGCCGGAGTAGTGAACAACCCGGCGACCACCAGCAGCAGCGCCTTTCAGGTGTTCAACCTGACAGACAGTGCCAGCAACTTTAGCAACACGGCTGCCAGCACAAGCAGCACAGCCGACACAACCGCCACCACAAACGCCACAAGCAACTACACCGGCAGCAGCAGTTCCGCGGGAACCACCTCGACCACCGGCACCAGCACCCTTGCTGGTACCAGCAACAGCTCCAGCAGTGGGACCTCCGGCTCCAACACAACCACCGACGCCACCACCGAGAGCTTCAGCCAGAGCGGCACCACGTCCGGCACGGGCAGTTCCAGCGTCAGCACAGACGTCAGCAGCAACACGACCAGCAGCGGCAACAGCTCCGGGAACACCAACACCGCCACGTCCAGCACAGGCAGTCAAAGCGGGGGCTCCACCACCAACCGCCAGGTCGTGAGCAATCAGCCATCCCAAACGGTCAGCCGCACTGAGGGGCGCAAGGAAGAAGCAGGTATCTCGGCGGCCTACAAGGGCTTGGGTGACTACCAGAATTTCAGCGTTCCCAAAAGCGATGCAAGCCTACTGATGGGGCTGGTGCGCAACTACCTGCTGCTCAACCACGCCCTGCCTACCACCCCCACCGACAAACAGGCCGACATTCTCCTTTATGTGTCCGTGGACATCTTCGGACTGATCAGAAGCCGCTTCGACGCCCTCTTTTACAACCAAGAAAACATCAAGGCCGAAACGGCACTGGAAATGACTGCCTACGACCGCAAGGGCCGCATCATCATGCGCCCCCGGGTAGCCAGCAGTGAAGCCAGCTACAAGGAGCGCTACGTACTGTGGGCAGGCCCCTTTGCCACCGCCCAAAAGGTGCAACGCGGCCCCGGGCTGCTGGTGGATTTCACAGACGTGGGCGACACCTCCCGCCCCGGGGACGAGCCCCTAACCCAAAGGCGCGATCCCAACCCCGATGTGACGGTGGACTCGAACGAGGACTGAGAACACATGCGACACAGTCGGAAAACACTTCTTGATTCGTCTTGTCTGCGTCAAACCAGCGCGCGGCTGCTGCGCTTAGTGATGGCAGCCTTCCTGGTATTGCTCTGTTCTACAGGCCTCACAGTGCTGAGCACCTCTTTTCACGGGGCCTGGGCACAAGACAGTGGAGGTGATTCTGGCGGGAGCGACGGCAGCGGATCGGACAGCGGAACTTCAGAAGGCGAGTCAACAGACCCGAGCACCTGCGAGCTATGCGGCGGCGGGGGCAGCGACCAAAACGGGGGCGGTGCAGACTCAAGCGAGACCGGCCAAACAGAGCAGAGTCACGGCGGCGCGTTAGGGCGCGAAGACGGATATGGTTACGCCGACGACGGAGCAGGCTACAGTTTCGGTGCCAACTACGGCTTTGGCGACATGAGTCAGACGGGTCTGAGTCTTGGGCAGAGCGACTT
>CAMLOF010000045.1 GCA_946481585.1 uncultured Macromonas sp.
GCTCATGCCTGTTCCTCCAGCCACACGCCCTTGCGCAGCAGCAGGTTGCCGTAGGGGCGCTGCTCGCCCGAGCGCAGGATCACGAAAGCCCTGGCCGCTGCTTCGTAGAAGGCGTGCCGTTCCACGGGCACCGGCGCGGCCAGCCCGGCGGCTTGCAGCTGCTGCGTGAATGCCTGCACCGGCGGGGGCACCGCCTGCGGGTTGCCCACCACGGCCATGCACCGGGCCGGGTCGGGCTCAAAGTCGTCCACCGGCAGCAGTGCCAGCACCGCGCGCAGCACTGCGGGGGCGTCGGCGCCGGGCAGTTCCACCAGGCGCGCACCACCCTGCGCCGCCACGCGCGCCGAGGGGAAGTTGGCGTCCACGATGGCCACGTCATCACCATGCCCCATGCTGGCCAGGGCGTGCAGCGCGTCAGGGGTGAGCAGTGGGGGCAGGTGCTTGAGCATGGCTAGGGTTTTTACTGGTTTCAGACTGACATGTTAGTTAGAAAATAACTGACAGTTCACTGGTGGAAACCCTGAGATGCCTTTTTCTTTCATGAGCCAGATGGCTGGCGGCCTGCGCGTGGGCCTGGGCGGTGCCGCGCTGGGCAACCTGTTCGCGCCCGTGGCCGATGCCGACACCCGCGCCCTGCTGCAAACCGCGTGGGATGACGGTTGCCGCAGCTTCGACACGGCGCCGCATTACGGCCACGGTTTGTCGGAACGCCGCCTGGGCGATGCTCTGCGCCCGCACCAACGTGACGGCTGGTGCCTTTCCAGCAAAGTGGGCCGCCTGCTCACCCCCTGCCAGAACGTGCCGCGCGAACAGCACGCCTATGTGGATGGCCTGCCCTTTGTGCAGCACTGGGACTACAGCGCCGCAGGCACGCGCCGCAGCGTGGAAGACAGCCTGCAGCGCCTGGGCCTGGCCCGGCTGGACTTGGCCTATGTGCACGACATGGACGCCGCCACGCACGGCGAGCGCGCGCCGCAGGTGCTGCGCCAGGTGTTGGAAGAAACCCTGCCCACCTTGCGTGCCTTGCAGCGCGAAGGCCTGGTGGGCGCCGTTGGCCTGGGCGTGAACGACCATGCCGTGGTGCTGGAAGTGCTGCGCCACGCCGACCTGGACGCCCTGTTGCTGGCTGGCCGCTACACCCTGCTGGACCACGCCGCCCTGCCCGCGTTGCTGCCCGAGTGCCAGCGCCGGGGCGTGCGGCTGGCGCTGGGCGGGCTGTTCAACTCCGGATTGTTGGCGCGCGGCACGCGGCAGGGCCCGGCCACCTTCAATTACGCGCCCGCCGCCAGCGCCTGGGTGGAGCGCACAGCGCGCATCGAAGCGGTGTGCGACGCCCATGGTGTGCCCCTGCGTGCTGCCGCCCTGCAGTTTGCCCAGGCCCACCCCGCCGTGGACCTGCTGGTGCTGGGTGCCCGCCACGTGGACGAGTGGCGCGATGGCCTCGCCATGCTGCGCCATCCCATCCCCGCCGCCTTCTGGGAAGACTTGCGCCGCCAAGGTCTGTTGCCTGACGACGCACCCACGCCATGACGAACACGCCCGCCCCCGTCGTCGACGCCCACTTCCACGCCTGGCAGCTCAGTCGTGGCGACTACGGCTGGCTCACCCCCGCGCTGGCCCCTATCTACCGCGACGTGGCCGTGCCCGAGTGGCGCGCTCAAAGCCAGCCGCACGGTGTGAGCGCCGCCGTGCTGGTGCAGGCCGCGCCCACCGAGGCCGAGACCGCCTTCCTGCTGGCGCAGGCAGACGCGCACTCCGAAGTACTGGGTGTGGTGGGCTGGGTGGACTGGCTGGCGCCTGACGCCCCAGACCGCATCCACACCCTGGCCCGCCACCCCAAGCTCAAGGGCCTGCGCCCCATGCTGCAAGACATTGCCGACCCCGACTGGATCCTGCAGCCTGCGCTGGACGCCTGCCTGCACGCCATGGCCGATGCCGGGTTGGTGTTCGACGCCCTGGTCAAGCCGGTACACCTGCCCCGCCTGCTGGAACTTGCGCGGCGCCACCCAGGCCTGAAGGTGGTGATAGACCACGCAGCCAAACCCGACATTGCCCAGGGCCAGTGGCAGCCTTGGGCTGATGGCATGGCGCAACTGGCACAGGAGACGCCGTTTGCCTGCAAGCTCTCGGGCCTGCTCACCGAATGTGGCCCGAACCCTGCGCCCCATGCCGCCCGCCGCTGGGCGCAGCAAGTGATCGACGTTTTCGGCCCTGGCCGAGTGATATGGGGCAGCGACTGGCCCGTGCTGGAGCTGGCCGCCACCTACGCCAGTTGGTGGCAGGAGACCCAGGCCCTTCTGTCACCAATGGCCCCGGCCGAACGCGACGCCATTCTGGGCGCCAACGCCGCCCGTGTGTACCAACTTTCCACCCCCCGACCCTGAACCCTGCAAGCCATGAGCCAAACCCACCCCAGCGTCAGCGAACGCCTTGCCCATTCCCTGCCCCAAGACCACGAACGCGCCACCCTGCTCGGGCGGCTGTGGCTGCCCGGCACCGGTGCCCTGCCCGTGACCCTGCACCAGGGCCAGTTGCTGGACTTGTCGCCCCTGGCCCCCACCAGCAGCCAGTTGCTGGAGCTGGACAACCCCGCCCGGGCCATTGCACAGGCGGTGGCAAGCGGCGGTTTGCGCGCCGTGGCGCGAATGGATGCCGCGCTGGCCAACAGCGACGAGGACCACCGCAACCCCGCCCTGCCCTGGCTGCTGGCCCCGTGCGACCTGCAGGTGGTCAAGGCCAGCGGCGTCACCTTCGTGGCCAGCATGCTGGAACGTGTGATTGAAGAGCAGGCGCGCGGCGACGCCAGCCGCGCCGACGGTATCCGCCGCGAACTGTTCGCCATCCTGGGTGACAACCTGGGCGCCATCGTGCCCGGCTCCGCCGAGGCGGCCGAGGTCAAGCGCGTGCTGTTGGCGCGCGGCGCCTGGTCGCAGTACCTGGAAGTGGGCATCGGGCCCGACGCCGAGATCTTCACCAAGGCCCCGGTGCTGTCGGCCGTGGGCAGCGGCGCGCACGTGGGCGTGCACCCGGGCTCCGACTGGAACAACCCCGAACCCGAAATCGTGCTGGCCGTGAACAGCCGTGGCCAGACGCTGGGCGCGGCCCTGGGCAACGACGTGAACCTGCGTGACTTCGAAGGCCGCAGCGCCTTGCTGCTGGGCAAGGCCAAGGACAACAACGGCTCCTGCGCCATCGGGCCCTTCATCCGCCTGTTCGACGCGCACTTTGGCATGGACGACGTGCGCCACTGCACCCTGACGCTGGAAGTGGATGGTCCCGAAGGCTTCAACTGGCGCGGCTCCGGCAACATGGGCACCATCAGCCGCGACCCGCTGGACCTGGTGGGCCAGGCCATCAACGCCAACCACCAGTACCCCGACGGCTTCATGCTCTTCCTGGGCACCATGATCGCGCCCACGCAAGACCGGCGCGGCGCGGGCCAGGGCTTCACGCACGAGGTGGGCGACCGCGTGTGCGTGTCCACCCCGCGCCTGGGCACGCTGGTCAACCGTGTGCGCCACTCGTGCGACGTGGCGCCGTGGACCTACGGCATTGCCGCGCTGATGCAGCAGTTGCGCGCAGCCGCCTGAACGTTACGCCTGCAGGCGCGTAACCATGTGGCCAAAAGCCGTGGCATCAATGCCGTGGCCCAGGCCGGGCACGCTGTCGTGCGTCACCTGGCCGCCCAGCGCCTTGAGCGCCTGTGCCGCTTCCTGGCTGAAGCGCGGGGCAATCACGTTGTCCTGGTCGCCATGGATGAGGTGCACCGACAAACCCGCAGGCGCCTGGCGTGGCGCCGTGGCAAAGCGCCCGGCGAAGGCCACCACCCGGTGGGCTGGCAAGGTGGCCTGCTGGGTGGATTCCAGCGCCATGATGGCGCCCTGCGAAAAACCCACCAGCGTGGTTTGAGCCGGCTCCACGCCTGCCTTTTGCTGCCAATCGCCAACGGTGGAAAGGAACAGCGGCATGGCCTGCGCAATGCGGGCGGGCCGTCCCTCTTCCGTCACGCCCATCACCGAGAACCATTGCCTTCCTGCGCCCAGGTCCGACGCATGGGGGCCGTCCACGCTCACCACCATCGCCCCAGGGAACTGCCGGGCAATGCCCTGCCCCACGGGCAGCAGGTCTTGTGCATTGGAGCCCACACCGTGGAACAACAGAAACAAATGGCTGGCGCCAGCGGCGGGCTGCTGGATGACGATGCTGCTGTTCATGATTGCTCCTCAAAACGCCGGACGGGGCCCTGCGCGGTGTCCACCATTTCGTCGAAAGCGGCGGCAGGGCGCATCCAGGTCAGTGCCGCGCCGTCGCCTTGCAGCGGGCGGTAGAGAATGCCCGTTTCCAGGGTGGCCTCGATCAGGCAGGCGCCCGTCACTTCGTACAGGCCCCCTTTGTAATGGCGCAAGCGGCGGCCGGGCTGCAAATGGGGTGGAACGTGGATACTGGGTGTCATGGGCTGTTGGTTCGGTGCCTAAAACAAGGGCCTGGGGCTGTTGTGGAATAGCCGGAAGGGGTATATTTCACAGGGTTTACCCTAGACCTTCAGGGTAAAACACTTTACCTGCTTACGTCCCGCAATGGCCACTTTCTCGCCCGAATGGGTCGGCATGATTGCCGCCGTGTTGACCACCGCCAGCTTTCTGCCGCAGGTGTGGTTGACCTACAAGACCCGCAACGTCTCGGGCATCTCCCTGGGCATGTACAGCGTGTTCACCTCGGGCGTGGCGCTGTGGCTGGTCTATGGTCTGTACCTGGGCTCTTGGCCGGTGATTGTGGCCAACTTCGTCACCCTGGCGCTGGCGCTCCTCATTCTGGGCATGCGCCTGAAGTACGGCAAGCGCCAACAACATTGCCCGGGGTCGGCCTCCCGCTAAAATCGCCGCCTTGGCACACCTGAGCGAAAGCCAGGGCCGCAAAGCCTCCGGTCTCCATCCCGTTCGCCTGGCGGGACACGATAGCGGGGTTGCCCGTCAGACACCTCACTCTGACGGCCACTGTTCCGGCAGTTCCGCCGGGACGGTCTTCGCGTCGATACCGGCTCCACCGGGTGCTGCCACGGCTGTTAGATTGGCCCCCCATTTTGTGCAATCCGGTGTTTTTGATACGACGCATGCCCTTCATCGCCCCCTTGTGTTTCCCTGAACCTTGGTTCGCCCAGGCTAAGCAGCCTGGCGCGGAGCCTGCTCGATGAATGTCGAACTGACCCGCGAGGGCTGGCAGGCCGTGTGGGCCTGGGTGCAACGCAGGGCCCTGCATCCGGAGCGTCAAGACGAGACCGAATGGCGCAGGCATGCTCAACGGTGCCTGAACTTGGCTGCTGAGGGGGAGCCTGCGGGAGTCAGCATGGGGGGGCGGGTGTCCAGCAGCGGCCAACTGGAGGTGATCCGCCTGAAGCCGCATTGGTACCGCGTCTCCAGCCGCTGGGCGAAGACCGAGCCACGCCCGAGCAGGCCCGACCCGACAGCCGACTTGCTGGCGGATTTGCTGGCCTAGCCAGCCTACACCAGGCCGTGCGCCGCCAGTTCGGCGCGGCACTGCGCCGGGTCGCGGAAGTGCACCGCCTGCCAGCCATGGGCGTGCGCGGTGTCGATGTTGGGCCGCGAATCGTCAATGAACAATGTGCCCGGCCCGCTCGCGCCAAAGCGCGCATCAGCGTTCTCGAAGATCGGGCGCTCGGGCTTGATCTGGTTCACGTGAGCCGAGAAGATGCCGTCGCGGAAGCGGTCGAAGAAGGCGTTGCCCTGTACCAGGATGTCGGCGTACGGCGCGGGCATGTTCGACAGGAAGTAAAGCGGCACACCCTTGCGGTGCAGCGTGTCGATCAGGTCCACCGTTTCGCTCATGGGGGTGAGGTGCGGCGGAATGCCCTCGATGACGGTGTGCACCTCGTCCTCGGTCAGCCCGGTGCGCTGGGCAATGCGGCTGGCAAGGGCCGGGGGCTCGATGCGGCCCAGGTCGAACAGCGCCCAGTCGCTTTCCGGGTGGAAGGTCTGGAAGATTTCGCCTGCCCAGTGGCGGGCTTGTTCCTCGTTCTGAATGCGCTGCGGCAGCAGCTGCCCAAGCACCACCAGCGGCTGCCAGTTGAAGACGACGCCGCCCAGGTCGAATACCACGCGTTGAATCATGAGTTTTTCCTAATTGTTCAGATGCCGACCACGGACACGCCGTGATTTTCCAGGGCCAGGCCCACGGTGTCGCCCACTTGCCAGGAGTGCTGCACGTCGGAGCTGATCACGAAGATGGGGCCAAGCTCGGTGTCCACCGTGAGCTCCTGGTGGCTGCCCAGGTAGGCCTGTTTGGTGAGTGTGCCATTGAGTGTGCCGTCGGCAGGCGCAGAGGTGTGCCACGCCTCCGGGCGGACGGCCACCTTCACCGGGCCTGCCGCTCTGGTGTGCCTGGGGTTGAGCAGCACCGGGCCCACCTTCACGCGGCCGTCCGGCAGGGACTCGCCGTCGTAAAGCATGGCTTCGCCCATGAAACCCGCCACGAAGGTGCTGCAAGGGCGTTCGTACAGGTCCTGCGGGGTGCCTGCCTGGGCAATGGTTCCGCCGTCCATGACGATGATCTGGTCGCTCACGGCCAGGGCCTCGCTCTGGTCGTGCGTCACGTAGGCCACGGTCAGGCCCAGGCGCTGCTGCAGGCTGCGGATTTCCTCGCGCATGCTGCGGCGCAGCCGCGCGTCCAGGTTGGACAGGGGCTCGTCGAACAGCAGCACCGCCGGTTCGATGACCAGCGCGCGAGCCACGGCCACGCGCTGCTGCTGTCCGCCCGAAAGCTCGCTGGGGTAGCGCTTGTCCATCCCCGTCAGGCCCACTGTGGCCAGGGCGGCACGGGCCCGCTCTTCGGTTTCGCGCGCCGGTACGCGGCTCACGCTCAGGCCATAGCAGACGTTTTGCAGCACCGTCATGTGCGGGAACAGCGCGTAACTCTGGAACACCATGCTGACGTTGCGGTCAGCCGGGCCCAGCGTGGTCACGTCGCGCCCCTCGATCAGGATCTGGCCGCTGGTGGGCGTTTCCAGGCCCGCGATCATGCGCAACGTGGTGGTCTTGCCGCAGCCCGAGGGGCCGAGGATGGTGGTGAGCGTGCCGCGCGGTACGCAGAAGTCAATGCCGCGCACCACCAGGGGGGTGCTGGCGTCGCCATAGCGCTTGGTCACCTGGCGGAATTCAATGCCGTTAGTGGTCATGGTGCAAGGTCTCCGGGAAGGGTGTGGGGGTGGGGTGGTGGAGGCAGGTTCAATGCGGGCTTTGACGGCGGCCCAGCTGGCGGTCGCCCACCAGGCGCTGCACCACCAGCGTGATCAGCGACATGAGGACGATGAGCACCGTGCAATAGGCCAGGGCGACGCCATAGTCGCCATTGCCCACGCGGCCGATGATGTAGGTGGTGGACAGTTCGTACTTGGCCGACACCAGGAAGATCACCGCCGAGACGGTGGTCATGGAACGCACGAAGCCATAGATGAGCGCGGCGGTGAGGGCGGGCTTGAGCAGCGGCAGCACCACCCGGCGCAGCGTGGTGAGGGTGCTGGCGCGCAGCATCATGGAGGCTTCGTCCAGCGAGCGGTCCAGCTGCTTGAAGGCAGCGGTGCCCGCCCGCACGCCCACCGGCAGGTTGCGGAACACGAAGCACAGCACTATGATGAGCCCGGTGCCCGTGAGTTCGAACGGCGGCACGTTGAAGGCCAGGATGTAGCTCACGCCCAGCACCGTGCCGGGAATGGCGAAGGTGAGCAGTGCCGAGAACTCGAACACCGACTTGCCCCGGAACTCGGTGCGCGCCAGCAGCCAGGCAATGAGCAGGCCCAGCGCGGCGCACAGCGGTGCGGCAATGCCCGCCAGCGTCACCGTGGTGAACAGCGAATTCCACGCCGTGCCCGCCCAGACCAGGCCGAACTCGCTCCACTGCACGTCAAAAGCCGCGCGGAAGTGGTTGAGCGTGATGGTGTAGTCGCGCCCCCAGGTTTGCACAAAGCCACCTGCGAAGGCGAACAGGTACAGCGCCACGGTGAACAGCAGCCACGGCCCGGCCACGCCAATGGACACCCAGCGCACGCCGCTCGGCAGCGGCATGGGCAGGCTGGCGTCGCCCTTGCCGGTAACGGTGGTGAACTGCGAGCGGCCCAGCACCCAGCGCTGCACGAAGAACACCGTCAGCGCGAACAGCGTGAGCACCATGGCCAGGGCGGCTGCCATGCCGGGGTCGATGGCGGCGCCCACGATGGCGAAGAAGATCTCGGTGGACAGCACCGCGTACTGGCCGCC
This sequence comes from uncultured Macromonas sp., assembly GCA_946481585.1. Next base: position 8,268 of record CAMLOF010000045.1, read on the forward strand.
CAGGATGATGGGGTTGCCGAAGTCGGCCATGCTTTCAATGAAGCCCACCAGGAAGGCGTTGGCCAGGCCCGGTTTGAGCAGCGGCAGCGTCACGCTCGCAAAGGTGCGCCAGCGGCTGGCGCGCAGCGTCTGGGCGGCTTCTTCCAGCGAAGGGCTCACGCCCTGCACCACGCCACGCATGATCATGAAGGCAATGGGGGTGAAGGCGAACATCTGCGCCAGCCACACACCAAATACGCCATAGAACCAGCGCGAGGGCTCGACGCCGAAGGCCCATTCCATGAACTGGTTGTAGAGCCCCGCGCGGCCGAAGATGAGGATGAGCCCCAGGCCCACCACGAAGGGCGGCGTGATGATGGGCAGCATGGCCAGGGCGTTGAGCGGCTTCTTCAGACGGGTGCCGCCGCGCTCGGCCCACAGCGCCATGAGTGTGCCCATGATGGTGGTGCCAGCGGCGGTGAGCAGCGCCAGGTACAGCGTGTTCCAGGCCACGCCACATTGGCGGCCCTCGGTCACGCAGCCCAGGCCCCAGATGCGCTCTGTCGACAAACGCTCGATCAGCGAGGCGGGGTGGAACACGCCCATGTCGTCGTGGAAGGCCGACACCATGGAGCGGGCCACCGGATACACCACGAACAGCGCCAGCAAGGCCACACAGCCAACCACCGAGGCGGCCACGAACAGGTCGGAACGGAAGTACCCCAGCCGCGCCAGGGCGGCCCCCAGCACCACCACCAGGCTGACCAGCACCACGAAGGCGCCCCAGCCCATGCCGTACTGGCCGTGGGCAAGCGGCCCCCAGGCGGCTTCCAGGCTGGGGAACACCCAACCCGGCACGCCGATGGTGAAGCCGCTGCCCAGCAAGCCGAGCAGCCCGAGCAAGGCGCCGCCGAGCAGCACCCAGCCTTGGCGGCGGTCCGCAGGCAGTGTCAGTGCCAGGCCTGCCAGCAGCAGGCCCACCACGCCGCTCCACAGCCAGGGCCGGTCGTGGGCGGTGGCCTGCAACAGGCCGTTGCCAAAGTCTTCACCGCCCCACACCTGGGGCAGGGCCGACAGCAACGACGCATCTTGCAGGAAGTACCAGGGCAGTAGCGCATAGGCCGCCAGACCGATCAGAACCCAGGTTCCGATCGCTCTGTTGGAGCGCAGGGACAAAACTCGCATCATGGCGATCACTCTTGTTGGTGCTGAAGGAGGGGGCGGCCACGCGGGCCACGCCCCATCGGCGGGGCAGGGTTCAGCGCGGCAGGCTGTTGACCTCGCGCTCCCAGCGCTGGATCAGGCGGCGGCGTTCGGCCACCTGGCCGTACTTGGCGTAGTCGTAGTCGATCAGCTTGATGCGGCGGAAGTCGGGCACGCGCGGGTCCACCTTGGTGGCCTTGTTGGACGGCAGCTGGAACTGCAACGTGGCGGCGCCCAGCGCCTGGGCGGAGGGCGTCAGCGCCCACTCGTAGAACTTCTTGGCAGCTTCCAGGTTGCGGGCGCCCTTGATGATGGACATGGAGCCGATTTCGGCACCGGTGCCATCGGACGGGGTGATCGTGTCCAGCGGGAAGCCCTGGGCCTTTTCACCGGGGCCGTCGTGCACGAAGCTGATGGAGATCGTGGCTTCACCGCGCGCCACGGCCTTGATGGGGCCGGTGCCCGAACGGGTGTAGGTGGCGATGTTGCCGTGCAGCTTCTTCAGGTAGTCGAAGGCCTTGTCTTCGCCCATGAGCTGCACGAGCGTGGCGATCATGGTGTAGGCCGTGCCGCTGGATGCCGGGTTGGCCGACTGGATCTCGCCCTTGTATTCGGGCTTGAGCAGGTCGCTCCACAGCGTGGGCACGGGCAGGTTCTTCTTCTTGAGCAGTTCTACGTTGTAGCCAAAGCCCAGCGGCCCGGAGTAGATGCCCACCGTCTTGTAGCCCGACTGCTCGGCTTGTTTCTGCGCCCACTCGTGCAACTGCGGCAGCGATGGCGAGCGGTATTCCTGCGAGAGGTTCTGCTCGGCGGCCTGCAGGTGCGGGTCGCCGGTGCCGCCGAACCACACGTCCGTCTTGGGGTTGGCCCGTTCGGCCAGGATCTGCGCCAGGGCCTCGCCAGAGCCCTTGAGCGTCATGTTGACCTTGACGCCCTGGCTCTTTTCGAACGTCACGGCGATCATGCTGCACCAGGCCGCCTGGGCGGAACAGATCAGGTTGAGTTCCTTGTTCTGGGCATGTGCAGGAGCGATGGCCGCGATGGCCAGCAGCGGGGTGAGCAACAGGGCTTTGTTCATGGTGTCTCTCTCTTTGGGATGGAAATGGGTGGGTGGGCAAACGTTGGGGGAACGGTGGCGTCAGGGGCCTGCGGGCATGGAGGAGTTGGACGGCGGCAGCACGCTCACGTCGCGTGCATGCAGGAACAGGCTCACCGGGGAGCCGGAGCGCCAGCCCGTGCGCTCGCCAGAGCGCAGGATGAACAGCATGCCCAGCGTGGTGCTTACCTGGTATTCGGTCTGGCGGCCCATGTAGGCACGGCTGACGACCTTGCCTGCCAGCCCTTCGCCGCAGGCCGCTTCCATGCGCCAGGCTTGCGGGCGCACCACCAGCCGCAGGGGGCCGTGCCGGGTGCCCGGGTGGGGGCCCAGGTCCAGCGGGCCTAGCCACAGGTGGCCGTCAGCTCCGGTGTGGGCATCGAAGATGGCCGCGTCTCCCATCATCGACGCCACCGTTTCGCTGGCCGGTGTTTCGTAAATGTCGCGCGGCGTGCCGACTTGAAGAATGCGCCCTTCGTGCATCAGCGCGATCTGGTCGCTCACGGCCATGGCTTCTTCCTGGTCGTGCGTCACGTAGAGCACGGTCAGGCCGTGGCTGCGTTGCAGTTCGCGGATGTCTTCGCGTATCTGGCGGCGCAGCGCCACGTCCAGGTTGGAAAGGGGTTCGTCCAGCAGCAGCACCTTGGGTTGCAGGGCCAGTGCCCGGGCCAGGGCCACGCGCTGCTGCTGCCCGCCCGACAGTTCCGTGCTGAAGCGGCGGGCCATGCTCCCCATGCCCACCATGTCCAGCGCCTGCTGGGCGCGGGCCGCCTGCTCCTTTGGAGCCATGCCGCTGGCGCGCAGGCCGAACAGCACGTTGTCCCACACGCTCAGGTGCGGAAACAGCGCGTAGTTCTGGAACACCATGCTGATGGGGCGCTGGGCGGGCCCAAGGGTGGTCATGTCCTGCCCGTCCACGCACAGGCTGCCGGCGCTGGGCGTCTCCAGCCCCGCCACCAGGCGCAGCAGCGTGCTCTTGCCGCAGCCCGAAGGGCCCAGAAGCGTGGTGAGCTGCCGCCGGTGCAGGCGCAGGTGGATGCCACGCAGCGCCCGGGTGCCGTCGGGAAATGCCTTTTCCAGGCCGTCCATGACCACCTCCGCGCTCACGGCGAGTCCTTGGCTGCGGGCGCGCCGCCTTCCGCCGCTGGCAGGGGCCAGCGCACCACGGCGTCCACGCCGATCACCTTTTGATCTTGCAGGCGGTTGTAGAGCGCCACGGTGGCGTCCATGGACTGCGCGATCTGCTGGCAGATGGACAAGCCCAGGCCAATGCCCGTGCCCCCCGATGCCGATTCAAACGGCTTGAAGAGCTTGTCGCGCACGGCTTCGTCCACGCCGCCCGCGTTGTCCCAGACGATCAGTTCCGCCTCGCCGGGCAACACTCGCACCACCATGCCCAGCGCCGAGCCCTTGGGTGCGTGGTGAATGGCGTTGGACAGCAGGTTGCGCACCATTTCGCCCAGCATCCAGGGGTCGGTCTGCAGGCTCAGCGGCACGGCCTGCAGGTTGAAGTCGAGCCGCTTGCGGGCCAGCAGCGGGGCGAATTCCATGGCAATGTCGCGCGCCACCTGGGCCAGGTCCACGGCTTGCCATTCAGCGCGCTGCTGCAACTGCTCCACCTTGGCCAGCGCCAGCAACTGGCGCGTGAGGTGGCTGGAGCGGTCCACCGTGGCCAGCATGCGGGGCAGGGCGTCATGCGCGTCCAGCTGGCCAGACATGAGGCCCTGCAACTGCGTGCGCAGCACCGCGAAGGGGGTGCGCAATTGGTGCGACGCGTCGGCCAGGAAGCGGCGCTGCTGTGCCAGCGATTCGCGTTGCCGCAGCAGCAACTGGTCGATGGCCTCGACCAGGCCGCGCAGTTCGGTGGGATGGTCTTGCACGGGCAGCGCGTGGTCTTCGTGGATGGCACGGCGCAGGGGCGCCTCCAGCTGCGTGACCTGGCGCATGGCGCGGCGCAGCACCCACGCAAAGGGCAGGGCCGCTGCCGCCAGCAGGTAAGCGGTGTCTTGCAAGGCCCCTTCTGCAACGGGCAACACCCCCCACGCGGTGAGCCCGGCCAGCAGCAGCCGTGCCAGGGCCAACAGCGCCAGCAGTTGCAGCAGCAGCCTGCCCTGCAGGCTTTGGCACCAGGCGGTCAGGCGCTTCATTGCCGTTCGCCCAGGGCCTCGTCGGCCAGGAAGTAGCCCACACCGCGCAGCGTGATGAGGCTGGTGCCCGTGCCTGCCAGGCGTTTGCGCAGCCGGTGCACCAGTACGTCAATGGCGTCTGGGCCCACCGCTTCGTTGCCAAACACGGTGTCTATCAGGTGTTCGCGGGCCACTGCCTGGTGGTTGCGTTCCATCAGCGCCTTGAGCAGCGCCAGCTCGCGCGCGGGCAGCTCCATGGGCACCGGGCCGCGGTACACCAGCCCGCTGGCGCGGTCCACCCGCAGCAGGCCGCAGCGGATTTCCTCAATGCCCAGGCTGCGCCGCACCAGCGCCTTCAGGCGGGCCGTCAGTTCGTCAACGTCAAAGGGTTTGGTGAGGTAGTCGTCGGCGCCGGTGTTCAGGCCCAGTACCCGCTCCTCCACGGCACCGCGCGCCGTCATGATCAGCACCGGCACCGCCGAGCCGCTGCCGCGCAGGTGTTCCAGCACCTCCAGCCCGTCCATGCCCGGCAGGCTCAGGTCCAGCAGCACCGCGTCGAACCGGGCGCGGCGCAGCATGGACAGGGCATCCTCGCCATCTGCGCAGCAGGTCACCTCGAAGCCCTGGGTGCTCAGCACCTGGCTCAAGGCGTGGACCAGGTCCAGATCGTCTTCGACCAGCAGCAGTTTCATGTTGCCGATCATGGCAGTTCAACCCCAGCCGCGCGATAGAGGAAACCTTGGGAAAGCTTGAAAGCTGGGTGAAATGTTCAGCGCCCCAAGGGCTGCCTACAATCGCCCGATGAACGAACGCCCTACCCTCATCGCCACCCACAACGGTACTTTTCATGCAGACGACGTGTTCGGCGTGGGGGTGCTGATGGGCGCCTTCCCCCGCCACGAACTGCTGCGCACTCGCCAACAGGCCGCCATTGACGCGGCCGACTTTGCGGTGGACGTGGGCGGTGAATGGGTGCCCGAGCGGGGCCGCTTTGACCACCACCAGCGCGGGTTTGACGGCGCCCGCCCCGCCCAGACGGTGAACGGCCTGGAACAGCCGGGCGTGGGCTACGCCAGTGCCGGGCTGGTTTGGGCAGCGCACGGTGCGGCCTATGCGCGTGCGCTGGCCCAGGCCCGTGGTTTTGCGCTGGACGAAGACGCCATCGCCAGCATCGTCCATTCCATTGACCATTCACTGGTGCAGTACCTGGACATGGTGGACACCGGCCAGGGCGAAGTGGCACCGGGCATCTTCGGGTTGTCGTCGCTCATTGCGCAGCTCAACACCAACTGGCTGGAGGAGCGGGGGCTGGGCGTGCAGGCCAAGGCGCAGTTGCAAGACGCGCGCTTTGTGGAGGCCGTGGCCATTACCCGCAAGTTTCTGGACCAGGCCATCGTCAAGAAGATCGGGCAGATTCTGGCCGTGGACACCGTGCGCCAATCGCCCCGTTTGCTCAACGGGCGCGTGCTGCACCTGCGAGAAGGCGGCATGCCATGGACGCGTGTGGTGGTGGACGAAATGCCCGACGTTCGCCTGGTCATCTACCCCGATTCGGACGGCAGCCAGTTCCAGGTCAAGACCGTGCCGGTTGAAGTGGGCTCTTTCGACTCCCGCATGGACCTGCCCGCTGCCTGGGCGGGCCTGCGCGACGCAGAACTGGCCGCCGTGACCGGCGTGGCCGACAGCGTGTTCTGCCACCTGAACCTGTTCATTGCAGGGGCGCGCAGCTTTGAAGGGGCGGTGCGG
>CAMLOF010000046.1 GCA_946481585.1 uncultured Macromonas sp.
TTCATGTCGGAGCGCACCATCACGCCGAACTCGGCGCTGTCGTTGTCTGGGTCGCAAATGCCGCGCACCACGCCCACTGTTTCCTCGTTACCGTTCACGGACACAGTGGCAACGAAGGCCATCTCGCGCTCGTAGTCGATCTGCGTCAGCCGTGCCAGTTCGCTGTGCTCGATGCTGCGGCGGCTGTAGAAGATGCGCATGCGGATGTCTTCAGGGTCCATGCACTCGATGAACGCGCGATGCTGGGGTTCGTCCTCGGGGCGGATGGGGCGCACCGTCAGCGTGCCGATGCCGTTCCAGTCGTGTGTGCTCGCCAGTTCCTGTGGGTAGGGTCGAATGGCAAAACGGTCTGCGCCGCTGGGGCGGTTGCGGCTCACGCGCACGCGGGCGTCCAGGGCTACGGCTTCCTGGTCGTTGACCAGCAGTGGGTTGATGTCGAGTTCGGCGATTTCGGGCACATCGGCCAGCAGCTGTGAAATCGCCACCAGGGTGCCGGTGATGGCGTCCATGCGCGCGGGCGGCACGTCTCGGTAACCGTGCAGCAGCTTGGCGATGCGGGTGCGTTCGACCAGTGCTTCCGCCAGCGACGTGTTCAGCGGTGGCAGCGCGAGCGCGCGGTCGGCTACCACCTCCACCGAGGTACCGCCTTGCCCGAACAGGATCACCGGGCCGAAAAGCGGGTCCACGCTGGCGCCAATGATGAGTTCATGGGCGTTCTTCAGCCGCACCATGGGTTGCACGGTGAAGCCGTCGATCCGCGCGTGGGGCATGCGCTCGGCCACGCGGTCAAGCATGGCCTGGGCGGCCTGTTCCACTTCAGCGGCGTTGTGCAGGTTCAGGCGTACGCCCCCAACGTCAGACTTGTGGCTGATGTCGTGCGACAGGATCTTGATGACCACGGGGTAGCCCAGCGTTTCTGCCGCATAGACCACGGCGGGCGGCTCGGGCGGTACAACGCGGGTGGGTGTCACAGGCACGCCCGCCAGTCGCAAGAATTCCTTGGCTTCCGGCTCGGTCAGTATCTCGCGGCCGTCGGCCAGGACGAATTGCACCAGTTCGCGAATGGCCGCCAGGTCCACACTGCCGTTGAGCGTGTTGGCGGTGGGCGTCTCCATCAGTTCGGCCTGGTGGCGGTGGTACTGGCGCAGGAAGGAAAAGGCGCGCACCGCTTCCTCGGGGGTGTCGTAATCGGGCACACCGCCTGCGCGGAAGATGGCGCGTGCTTCGGCCACGGCGCTGTGGCCGAGCCAACTCCCCAGCACGCGGGGGGGCTTTTCGCTGGCCAGCGGCAGCAAGGCCTGGGCAATGTCGGTGCTGGGCACGATGGCGGTGGGTGCCTGCACGAAGAGGATGGCGCTGTCGCGGTCCTGGCGCAGTACCTTCATGGCGTCAACGTAACGCTGCGCTGGCGCGTCACCGATGATGTCCACAGGGTTGCCGCGCGACCAGTTGCCGGGGAGCACCGCATCGAGTTGCTCCACCAGTTCAGAGCTCAGCGTGGCCAGCTCCACGCCCGCGAAGGCGGCGGCATCGGCTGCCATCACCCCGGCGCCGCCGCCGTTGGTCAGCACGATGAGTTTTTCGCTGCGGTTGTCGCGGAAGCGGGCCAGCAGCTCGGCAGCTATGAACAGGTGCTGCAGCGTGAACACGCGCAGCATGCCCGCGCGGGAAATCGCTGCGTCGAACACTTCGTCTGACCCGGCCAGCGCACCGGTGTGCGAGGCGGCAGCCTTCTGCCCCTGGGCTGACCTGCCAGCCTTGACAACGATCACCGGCTTGTTGCGCGCCGCCGCCCGGGCTGCAGACATGAACTTGCGCGGCGCCTCGATCGATTCGATATAGAGCAGGATGGCTCGGGTGCGTGGGTCGCTGCCCAGGAAGTCCAGCATGTCGCCGAAGTCCACGTCAGCGTGTTCGCCCAGCGACACGAAGTGCGAAAAGCCGATGTTGCGCGAGTTGGCCCAGTCCAGCATGGCCGTGACCAGTGCGCCCGACTGCGACACAAAAGCCAATTGGCCCGGGGCGGCATTGGCGTGTGCAAAGCTGGCGTTCAGGCCCAGGTGCGGCACCAGCATGCCTATGCAGTTGGGGCCCAGAATGCGCAAGGTATGGCGCCGCGCAGCATCAAGCATGGCCTGCTTCTGGTGCTTGTCCAGACCGGCTGTTACCACCACGGCAGCCTTGGTGCCGCGTTCACCCAGTTCTGCGATCAGGCCGGGCACGGTTGAAGGCGGGGTGCAGATGACGGCGAGATGTGGTGCGTGGGGCAATGCGGCCACGCTGGCATAGACCGCGTGCTCACCCAGGTGCTTGAGGCGCGGGTTGACCGGATAAAGCTTGCCCTTGAACTCGGCTGACAGGTTGCGCCAGACCGTTCCGCCCACGCTGGCGGGGCGGTCAGATGCACCGAATACCGCCACGCTCTCAGGGGCGAAAAGAGAATCCAGGTTGCGTATGCTCATGTGGGCTTTCTTCCTGCCATCCAGGCGATAAGGGACGAGCGCATGGCTTCTTCCACGGACATGTCTATGGGCGTGACCCATTCGCGCGGCACGAAGACGGTGTAGCCGCCGATCATGTAACCCATGGGCAGGTACACCGCCACGCGGTCCCCAGGCAGAAAACCCTGCGGCAGCCCTTCCATGTGGTTGCGCGTCACCAGCCCCACCACCTCCAGCGCGTGGTCAGGCATGCGCAGGATCACCACCTGTTGGGCCGTGTCTTCCTTGTGGTGGGGAGAGAAGTAGTCCGCAAAGCTCTTGAGCGATGAATAGATGCTTTTGACGACTGGAATGTTGGTGAAGGGCATTTCCACCCAAGACAACAGCTTGGCCGTGACGCGCTGCGAGATCAGCATGCCCAGCAGCACGATGCCCGCCGCCGTGAGCAGCAGCCCCAGGCCTGGAATGTAGAAGTCACCCACCACCGGCCGGATCAACTGCCGCGCCACGGTCTCGGACCATGCCACCAGCGTGTAAAGCAGGTAGACCGTCAGCCCCAGGGGCAGGATGGCGACGAGGCCTCGGAGAAAATACTGTGACAGGCGTTTCATGGGGCTTTTTGGGGTACGGGGCGGGTTCCAGCAGATTAAGCGGGAAGCGTGAAACTCTTGTGTAATGGTTGATTGTGCTTTATGGCGTGAAGTTGACGCGCTGGAACTACGCCCCTGCAAGGGGGCTCCATCACAGATGAACGAAATTCTGCGATTTTTCTCGGGTTTGCTGGGGGCCGTGGTGCGCGTCACGCTTTGGCTGGTGACGGCGGTGCTGGCCCTGGGGTTGCTGGCTTTGGCGCTGGTGTTGCTGCTGCTGGGGGTGTTGTGGGCGCTGGTGCGTGGGCGCAAGCCGCAGGCGCCTGTCATTGTGGGGCGCTTTCGTCAGTTCACCAGCCAGCGTGTGTGGCCCGGTGGCGCACCGTGGCACACCGGCGCTGGCGCACAAGCGCAGGACGTGGTGGATGTGGAAGTGCGGGAGGTTTCTCCAGAAGGTGAGCCGCGTGACGCGCGCCCACCTTCCTCGGGTGCCTTGGAGGACCAGCGCCGGGATTGAGCGAGTCAGCCGTTCTTGATGGCCAGCGCGGCTTGGTAAAGCTGGTTTTTTGCTTCGCCAGTGATGTCTGCACACAGTTTGGCGGCTGTCTTCACCGGCAGCTCGGCCACCAGCAGCTTCAACACGCGCAGTGCTTCGGCTGAAGGCCCATCTTGCTCATCTGGGTGCGTGACCAAAGGGTGCAGCACCAGGGCAAATTCACCCTTGAGTCTGTGGGCGTCTGCTGCCAGCCAGGCGCTCAACTCGTTGCAGCGCAGGGTCACGATGTTTTCGAACTGCTTGGTCAGCTCGCGCCCCAATGTCACAGGGCGCTCGCCCATTTCCGCCAGATCCTGGGCCAGGGCTGCAATGCGATGAGGTGCCTCCAGCAGCACGCAGGCCTGAGCTTGTTGGGCCAGGCGTCGCAGGGCCTGGGTGCGATCGTTGCCTTTTGAAGGAAGGAAGCCCGTGAACTCGAAGGCTACCCCATCCAAGGGGGGTAGGCCCGCCACGCTCACCAGGGTGGTGATGCTGCTGGCGCCAGGCAGGGGGATGGAACGCAGTCCGGCGGCATGGACTGCGGCGCACAGCCGCGCTCCTGGGTCGCTCACCCCTGGCGTGCCTGCATCGCTCACGTAGGCCACCCGTTCGCCGCGCTTCAGCCGCTCCAGCACGCTGGCCGCCGCTTCTGCCTCGTTGTGCTGGTGCACCGCCAGCAAGGGCTTGTGCAGGCCATAAGCCTGCAGCAGGGTTGCGGTGTGGCGGGTGTCCTCGCAAGCCACGGTGTCCACCAGGCTCAGCACGTGCAGGCCACGCAGCGTGATGTCTGCCAGGTTGCCAATAGGTGTGGCCACCACATACAGCGCACCGGCCGGATAATGCTGCGGACCGGCCGCGTCTTGTGCCGCAGCCAGTGCCGTTTGAAAAGAAGGGTTCACGGTGACCATCCAGAAACAGGGAGTGCCCAACAGGGCGAGGGCTGCTGCAGCCCAAGGGGCCGCCGCGCGCGTTACTACCAAACAGTTGGGCGATGCCGCCGAGCACGCAGCCCAAAATCACCTGCAACAAAAAGGCATGCGCCTGTTGCAGCGCAACTTTCGCACGCCCGGGCGCGGCGGTGGCGAGATTGACCTGATTATGCGGGACGCCGATGGCACGCTGGTGTTCGTGGAGGTGCGCCAGCGCAGCGGCGCCACACATGGAGGCGCAGGTGGCAGCATAGGGGTGGCCAAGCAGCGCCGCATTGTGTTCGCGGCGCGCCACTACCTGGCACGCTTGCCGGTGATGCCGCCTTGCCGGTTCGACGTGGTGCTGGTCCACGGGCGTGCAGGCGAACACCCCGAGGTGGAATGGCTGCGCGGCGCATTTGATGCCTCTGGTTGGGCCTGATGTGCCTGCAGCCCTTCGGGGCACAGGTATGATTTCGGCCCATGCTCCTGCAACGCATTCAACAGCATTTCATTGACAGCGCCGACCTGAAGTACCAGTGCGCGCAAAGCGTGGCGCCAGCGGTCGAATCGGCCGTCGGCGCCGTGCTCACATCCCTCACCAGCGGCGGGCGCATTCTGGCCTGTGGCGCTGGGGCATCTGCCGGGCTGGTGCAGGCTTTTGTCGCCTATTTCGTGGGGCGCTTCGAGCGGGAAAGGCCGGAGCTGGCCGCCTTTGCGCTGGGCTCCAATGTGGCTGCCTTGACCGGGCTGTACAACACCTTTGAGGCGCGCGCCGTCTTTGGCCGCCAGGTGCGTGCCCTCGGCCAGCCGGGAGACGTGTTACTCGTCGTTACAACGCAGCCCCAGGCCCCTGAGATACTGGGTGCCGTTGAAGCCGCGCATGAGCGCGAGATGGTGGTGGTGGCCATGTGTGGTGCCAAGCCGGGGCCGTTAGGCCAAATGGTGAAGGACACCGATGTGCTGATCAGCGTACCCAGCGAGCGTGCCCCGCTGGTGCAGGAAATCCATCAGCTCACGCTGCATTGCATTTGTGATGGGGTTGACGTCCAGCTGCTGGGCGAAGATCCGGAACCGGAGATCGAACCATGACATACCGAATCCCCTCAGTATTTCGTCCCGTAGCCGCCCTGTTGGGCGCTGCTGCCCTGGTAGGCGCACTCAGCGGATGTGCGCCGTTGATGGTGGGCGCTGTAGGAACGAGCGTGCTGGTGGCCACCGATCGCCGCACATCCGGCGCGCAGCTGGAAGACCAGGGCATTGAGTTGCGGGCAGGTTCGCGCTTGCGCGACCAATTCGGTGACCGTGCCCGGGTGGTTGTCACCAGCTTTAACCGGCGTGTTCTGCTGACGGGTGAAGTGCCCAGCGAAGCCGATCGTGCAACTGCGGTGCGCATCGTCGCGGGTGTGGAGAACGTGCGGGAGACCGTTGACGAACTCGCGGTGATGTCTTCGCCGTCTTTCACGGCGCGGTCATCTGATGCGCTGGTCACCGCTCGTGTGAAGGCCGCAATGGTGGATGCGCGTGATCTGCAGGCCACAGCGGTGAAAGTGTTGACCGAGCGCGGTACCACGTACCTGATGGGCCGGGTCACCCAGCGCGAGGCCGACCGCGCCACCGAGATTACCCGCAGCATTCCGGGTGTGCAGCGGGTGGTGAGGGTGTTCGAAATTATCACCGAGGAAGAGCTGCAGCGCATGCAGCCCGCTCCTGCACCGGCTCCCGCCAGCGGTAGCGCTCCGGCCAAGTAAGTCGTTGTGAGTCCGTCGCCCCCCTTGGCCTGGGGGCCGCGTTCAGCGCAGGCGCTTGATAAGGCTGGACGTGTCCCAGCGTCCGCCATCCATGCGCTGCACGTCGGCGTAGAACTGGTCAACCAGCGCGGTAACGGGCAGGCGTGAGCCATTGCGCTTGGCTTCGTCCAGCACCAGGCCCAGATCCTTGCGCATCCAGTCCACGGCAAAGCCGAAGTTGAACTGGTCGGCCACCATGGTTTTGCCACGGTTGTCCATCTGCCAGCTCTGCGCTGCGCCTTTGCCGATCACGTCCAGCACCAGGTTCATGTCCAGCCCGGCATTCTGACCAAAGGCGATGGCTTCGCTCAGGCCTTGCACCAGCCCGGCAATGCTGATCTGGTTCACCATCTTGGCGAGCTGCCCGGCTCCGGCTTCGCCAATGTGGGTGAAGGCGCGCGAGAAGGCCATGGCCACGGGGCGTGCGCGTTCGAACACGGGGGCGTCGCCGCCGCACATGACGGTGAGCATGCCGTTCTGCGCACCAGCCTGGCCGCCCGAGACGGGCGCATCAATGAAGTGCAGGCCGCGCGCACGGGCTGTGGCATACAGTTCGCGTGCCACATTGGCCGATGCCGTGGTGTGGTCCACGAAGATGGTGTCGGGCCGCATGCCTGCGAAGGCGCCATCGTCACCCAGCACCACGGAACGGAGGTCGTCGTCGTTGCCCACGCAGCAGAACACGATATCTGCGCTGGCGGCGGCTTCACGCGGTGTTGCGGCCGTGTCAACCTTGCACTGGGCAAACTCCTTTGCAAAGGCTTGTGATTTGGCCGCACTGCGGTTGTACACCGTGACCTGGTGACCGGCCAGAGCCAAGTGACCCGCCATGGGGTAGCCCATGACGCCCAGGCCCAGGAAGGCAACGCGAATGGAGTGAGTGGCTTCGTAAGTCTTCGGGTTCAGGCTGCTCATGCTTCGGGGTTCAGATGATGGTCAGGTGTTCGGTGCCCGCTGCCAGGTCGGTGGTGCGCGCGCGCTGGCTGTTGAGCTTGATGTTGAGCTTGAGGTCGTTCTGCGAGTCCGCGTTGCGGATGGCGTCTTCGTAAGTGATGAGGTTGGCCTCGAAGGCGTCGAACAGCGCCTGATCGAAGGTCTGCATGCCGACTTCGCGGCTGCGCTTCATCACTTCCTTGATCTCGTTGATCTCGCCCTTCATGATGAGGTCGGCGATCAGCCCGCTGTTGAGGAGGATTTCAACCACGGCATAGCGGCCCTTGCCGTCCTGACGGGGCAGCAGGCGCTGGGCGACCATGCCGCGCAAGTTCAGCGACACGTCTTTGAGCATCTGCGCGTGGCGCTCTTCAGGGAAGAAGTTGATGATGCGTTCCATGGCCTGGTTGGCGCTGTTCGCGTGCAACGTGGCCAGGCAAAGGTGGCCGGTTTCGGCAAACGAGATGGCGTGCTCCATGGTCTCGCGGTCGCGGATCTCACCCATCAGAATGACGTTGGGGGCTTGACGCAGGGAGTTCTTCAGCGCGATTTCCCAGTTGTCGGTGTCCAGACCCACCTCGCGCTGTGTGATGATGCAGTTCTTGTGCTGGTGCACGAACTCCACCGGGTCTTCCACGGTGACGATGTGGTCGTGGGTGTTCTCGTTGCGCCAGTCCACCATGGCGGCCAGCGTGGTGGATTTACCCGAACCCGTACCTCCTACCAGCAGGCAGATGCCTCGCTTGGCCATGGCAATGTTTTTCAGTTGCTGGGGCAGGCCCAGCTCATCCACCGTGGGAATCTTGGCGGGAATGGTCCGCATCACCAGACCCACCTTGCCCATTTGCACAAACGCATTCACGCGGAAGCGCCCGATGCCCGCTGGCGCGATGGCAAAGTTGCATTCGCGCGTGCGCTCGAACTCGGCAGCCTGCTTGTCGTTCATGATGGCGCGCGCCAGCGCCTGGGTGTGCTGCCCGGTCAATGGCTGTGGCGACACCTTGTTGATCTTGCCGTCCACCTTGATGGCGGGAGGAAAGTCTGCCGTGAGGAAGAGGTCGCTGCCGTTGCGGCTGACCATGAGTTTGAGCAGGTCGTTGACGAAGTTGCTCGCTTGATCGCGTTCCATCTGCGCTCTCCTTCGGCTCAGCCGGGGAAGTTGTCGGGTATCTTGGCCTTGGCGCGGGCCTCGGCGGGTGTGATGATGTTGCGGCGGACCAGTTCGATCAGGCTCTGGTCGAGCGTCTGCATGCCGAAGTTGTTACCGGTCTGGATGGACGAGTACATCTGCGCGACCTTGTTTTCACGGATGAGGTTGCGGATGGCTGGTGTGCCGATCATGATTTCGTGCGCGGCCACGCGGCCGTTGCCGTCAGCCGTCTTGAGCAGGGTCTGGGAAATCACCGCCACCAGCGATTCAGACAGCATGGCGCGGACCATTTCCTTTTCCTCGGGCGGGAACACGTCCACGATACGGTCGATGGTCTTGGCCGCGCTTGACGTGTGCAACGTGCCGAACACCAGGTGGCCGGTTTCGGCAGCGGTCATGGCCAGGCGGATGGTTTCCAGGTCGCGCATCTCGCCCACCAGCACGGCATCCGGATCTTCGCGCAAGGCAGAGCGCAGCGCGTTGGCGAAGCTGTGCGTCATTGGCCCCACCTCACGCTGGTTGACCAGGCACTTCTTGGAGTCGTGCACGAATTCGATCGGGTCCTCGATGGTGAGGATGTGGCCGTATTCGTTTTCGTTGAGGTGGTTGACCATGGCGGCCAGGGTGGTGGACTTGCCGGAGCCGGTGGGTCCGGTCACCAGCACCAGGCCGCGTGGCTTGAGCGCAAGTTCCGCAAAGATCTTGGGGCAGTTGAGCTGATCCAGCGTCATGATCTTGGACGGAATCGTCCGGAACACGGCGGCAGCGCCTCGGTTCTGGTTGAAGGCGTTCACACGGAAACGTGCCAGACCTTCGATCTCGAACGAGAAGTCCACCTCAAGGTGCTCTTCGTACACCTTGCGCTGGGCGTCGTTCATGATGTCGTAGATCATGGCGTGGACCTGCTTGTGGTCCAGTGGCTCAACGTTGATGCGTCGCACGTCACCGTGCACCCGTATCATCGGAGGCAGGCCCGCAGAGAGGTGCAGGTCCGAAGCCTTGTTCTTCGTGCTAAAGGCCAACAGTTGAGTGATATCCATCCCGGTTCCCGTAAGGCGTGGTTTCTCCCATTATGTCAACGATTTCAGACAATCTCCAGCACGTTCGCGCGCGCATCGTGCAGGCGTGTGAACGCGCGGGCCGCAATCCGGCGACGGTGCGTCTTTTGGCGGTGTCCAAGACTTTCGGCGCGGACGCTGTGGCCGAGGCTCTGGCGGCGGGCCAGCAAGCCTTTGGCGAGAACTATGTGCAGGAAGGTGTGGACAAGATCGCCCGGCTGCACGAGGAGGGCCGAAGCGGGCTGGAATGGCATTGCATCGGGCCATTGCAGAGCAACAAGACGCGACCGGTGGCGGAGCATTTTGACTGGGTGCAGTCGGTGGACCGGCTGAAGATTGCGCAACGGCTGAGCGAGCAGCGGCCAGCTGGGCTGCCGCCCTTGCAGGTGTGCGTTCAGGTAAATGTGGACGGGGGCCCAACGAAGGCGGGCGTCACGCCGGAAGACGCCTTGGCCCTGGCGCGGGCTGTGGCTGTGTTGCCTCGCCTGCAGTTGCGCGGGCTGATGTGCATTCCCGAACCGGCGGCCGACTTTGCTTCGGCCTGTGCTGTGTTTGCCCGTGCGAGGGCCTTGTTTGATGCCCTGAACGCCGAGGGTTTTGGGTTGGATACCCTGTCCATGGGCATGAGCGATGACCTGGAGGCCGCCGTGGCCAGCGGCAGCACGATGGTGCGTGTGGGCAGCGCGATTTTTGGGCGACGGTCATACGCCCAGGTTTGAAGCGTCCACAGGCTCCTAGCCAAGGCGACGCGGGCTGAGGGCCTCGGCGCTGAGTCCGAAGTCCGTCAGCCGCTGGGGTAATGGCAGGCCGCGCGCCAGGCTGGCGCAGGCTTCGCCCATGGCGGGTGCGGTCTGGATACCGTACCCTCCTTGTCCGGCCACCCAGAAAAACCCCGGCGCTTGTGCGTCGAAGCCGCCGACCAGGCTCTTGTCGGCCACGAACGAGCGCAGGCCCGCCCACGTGTGGGCCGGGCGGCGGATGGTGAGGGTGGTGGCTTCTTCGATACGGTGAATGCCGAGTGCGATGTCCAACTCCTCTGGCTGTACGTCCTGGGGTTCGGTGGGGTCCGCGTTGGCTGGTGAGGCCAGCAGCAGCCCTGCATCGGGCTTGAAGTACCAATCCTCGCCTGCGCTGTAAGTCATCGGCCAATCGCTCGCATCCACCCCGGCTGGCAGGGCGAAGGTGAAGGCTGCCCGGCGGTAGGGGACCAGGCCGATGGAGCGCGCACCGGCCATCTGGCCAAGGCGTTCGGCCCATGCTCCCGCAGCATTGAGCACCACTGGCGCCTGCCATGTGCCTACGGTGGTCTGCACCGTCCACAGGTCCGCCTCATGCCGCAGTGCCTGTACCTCGGCCTGGCAGGCCAGTTGGCCACCGTGCTGGCGCATACCTTTGAGGAAGCCCTGGTGGATCGCATGCACGTCCAGGTCACATGCATCAGGCTCCAGCAACGCTGCGGAAACCATCTGCGGCCGTAGCACCGGAACGCGCTGGCATGCCTGTTCTGCTGTCAAGTGTTCATGGCGCAGGCCGAGCCCTGCAAGCACTTGGGCGTGGGCGTCCAGTTCAGCCTCTTGGTCGGGCGCGGCCACCATCATGGCGCCGCGCAGTGTCATCAGCGGGTGCTCGCCGAACACTGCGGGCGGGTGCAGGAAGAAGTCGCGGCTGGCGAGCGTCAACGCGCGCACCTGGGCGCTGCCATAAGCCTCCAGATACACGGCGGCGGAGCGTCCTGTGGTGTGGTAGCCGGGCTGGGACTCGCGTTCCAACACGACCACACGCCCGTGCGGGGCCAGCCAGTACGCGACGGACGCACCAGCCATGCCCGCGCCTATGACGATGAAGTCCGCTTGTGTGGGGGTGTCTGTCGGCATGCTTTCTCCAGGCTATCCCCTGGATTATGTCGGCGGGCACAGTGGAATTTCAGTCCAGTGTCATCAAGCTGGCGTTGCCGCCCGCTGCAGCCGTGTTCACGCTCAGCGAACGTTCCACCACCAGGCGCTCCAGGGCCACGTTGGTCTGGCCGGGCGCAAGGCCTTGCACGCCGACGATGGCACCAGACCGCTGTGCCAGCACCTCGCCAAGCTGTTGCAGATCATCGGGAGTGCCGTGGTGCAGCACCGCGTCGAACCCGGCCGCTGGCGCGTGCCAGTCGGCCACCAGGTCGATCCGTTCCCGAGCAGCCTCGGGCAATTGCTCACGCAAGGCCGCATGTTCGGCTGGCCAGATGGCGCGGCTATCCACGGCCAGCACGGCGGCCAGTTGCACCAGCCGGTCGGTGTCGGCCGTGGCCAGGCAAAGAACAGCATCGCGCGGGTGCACGCTGTATTCGTTGCGTTCGCCTGTGGGGCCTGCCAATACCGCGCTGGCTTTGGGCCACGCGAGGTCGCTGAACCGTTGGCACGTTGCGGCCAGGTTGGTGCGCCCCTGCTGGTTTGCCCAGTCGTGCAGTGCCAGCAGTGATGCGGTGGCTGTGGGGGCAAGTGCTTTGTCGGCTGCAGCCGCCGGCGCGTTCTGGCACCAGCCCAGGGCACGGCCCAGCACGTTGGCGGGGCGTTGGGCGAGCAGACGGTACAGGTAGATGGGGCCGCCCGCCTTGGGGCCGGTGCCCGACAGACCCTCTCCCCCGAAAGGTTGCACACCCACCACGGCCCCCACCATGTTGCGGTTGACGTAGCGGTTGCCTGCGTGGGCGCTTGCAACCACCTGGGCAATGGTCTCGTCAATGCGGGTGTGCACGCCGAGCGTCAGGCCGTAGCCGGTGGCGTTGATCTGCTCGATCAGGGCACCCAGGTCACGCCGGGCGTAGCGCACCACGTGCAACACCGGGCCGAAGACCTCGCGCTCCAGTTCCCCGATATGAGGCAGCTCGATCAGCGTGGGCGGCACGAAGGTGCCGTAGCGTGTGGCGTCGTCACCCGACAGGGCAGCCTGAAACACCATGTGGCCACGAGCCCGCATCGTGGCAATGTGGCGCTGGATGTTGTCGCGGGCCTCGGCGTCGATGACCGGGCCCACGTCCACGGCCAACTCACCGGGGTTGCCCAGGCGCAGTTCGGCCATGGCACCGCGCAGCATGGTGAGCACGCGGTCGGCCACGTCGTGCTGCAGGCACAACACGCGCAGGGCAGAGCAGCGCTGGCCCGCGCTGTCGAAGGCGGACGCCACCACATCGTTCACCACTTGCTCGGGCAGGGCAGAGGCGTCCACGATCATGGCGTTTTGCCCGCCGGTTTCGGCGATGAGGGGCACGGGCTGCCCGGTGGGGCCAAGCCGCTTGGCCAAGGTGCGTTGCAGCAGGCGGGCCACCTCGGTGGAGCCGGTGAACATGACGCCTTGCACGCGTCTGTCGGCTACCAGGGGGGCTCCCACGGTTTCGCCGCGCCCGGGCAGCAGTTGCAAAGCACCGGGCGGTACACCCGCATCCCGCAAGAGCCGTACGGCTTCGGCGGCGACCAGCGGAGTCTGCTCGGCAGGCTTGGCCAGCACCGTGTTGCCTGCGGCCAGTGCGGCAGCTACCTGCCCGGTAAAGATGGCAAGCGGAAAGTTCCAAGGGCTGATGCAGACCACGGGGCCCAACGGTACGTGGGTGGTGTTGTCAAAGCTGTTACGCACCTGGGCAGCGTAGTAGCGCAGGAAATCGATGGCCTCGCGCACCTCGGCAATGGCGTTGGCGGCGGTTTTGCCCGCTTCGCGCATCAGCAGGCCCATCAGGCGCGGCATGTCCGACTGCATCGCGTCAGCGGCACGGTCCAGCGCGGCGGCACGCTCCGCAGGAGGCGCGGCCGCCCAGGCGGGTGCGAAGTCCGAGGCCGCTTGCAGTGCAAGCCCCACCTCAGTTGCGCTGGCCTCGCGCGCCTGGCCCACGGTGTCGCGTGCATCCGCTGGGTTGCGCACAGGCTGGAATGGGTTTTGGCCTTCGGCGGGTGTGCCTCGGGCAAGCATCGGCTGGGCTTGCCAGGACGTGCTGGCGCTCGCCTGCAGGGTGTCTTGCAGGGATTGCAGCGCTGTTTCGTTGGCCAGATCCAGTCCTGCGGAGTTGGTGCGCTGATCACCGTACAGACCCGCGGGCAGGGCAATGGCCGGGTGGGGCAGGCCGACCTGTCCTTCGTGTTGCCCGGCCGCTTCCACGGCGTCCACCGGGTCTTGCACCAGTTGTTCGATGGGCAGGCTGGGGTCGGCCATCTGGTGTACGAAGGACGTGTTGGCGCCGTTTTCCAGCAGGCGCCGCACCAGGTAGGCCAGCAGCGTTTCGTGCGTGCCCACGGGGGCGTAGATGCGACAAGGGCGCTTCAGATCGCTCACCACCTGCTCGTACAGCGGCTCGCCCATGCCATGCAGGCATTGGAATTCGTACTGGCCGGGTTGGTAACTGACCGGGTTTGCCAGGTGGTAGATGGCCGCGAGCGTGTGGGCGTTGTGCGTGGCGAACTGTGGGTATACGGCGTCCGGCGCGGCCAGCAGGCGGCGCGCGCAGGCCAGGTAGGCCACGTCGGTGTGGGCTTTACGGGTGTAGACCGGGTAGCCGCTCATGCCGTCGAGCTGGGCACGCTTGATCTCGCTGTCCCAGTAGGCGCCCTTGACCAGACGCACCATCAGCCGGTGGCCGCTGCGCCGGGCCAGGTCGATGACGAAGTCGATCACGTAGGGGCAGCGCTTCTGGTAGGCCTGCACGACGAAGCCGATGCCGTCGAAGCCCGCCAGCTCTGGCGCAAAGCAGAGCTTTTCCAGCAGGTCCAGCGAGAGCTCCAGCCGGTCGGCCTCTTCGGCGTCGATGTTCAGGCCGATGTTGTAGCTTCTGGCCAGTTGTGCGAGGCGCAACAGCACGGGGTAGAGCTCGTCCATCACGCGCTGGTACTGCGCGCGGCTGTAACGCGGGTGCAGGGCCGACAGCTTGATGGAGATGCCCGGACCCGCATGCACACCCGCCCCGTTCGCCGCCCGGCCAATGGCGTGGATGGCGGCTTCGTAAG
>CAMLOF010000047.1 GCA_946481585.1 uncultured Macromonas sp.
ACCTGGTGACCACCGACGTGTGGACCAGCATGGGCTACGAGGCCGAGAACGAAGCCCGCATGAAGGCCTTTGCCGCCTGGTGCGTGACGCCCGAGATGATGGCCAAGGCCAAGCCGGACGCCCTGTTCATGCACTGCCTGCCTGCCCACCGTGGCGAGGAAGTGACGGCTGACGTCATCGACGGCCCGCAGAGCGTGGTGTGGGACGAGGCCGAGAACCGCATGCACGTGCAGAAGGCGCTGATGGAGTACCTGCTGCTGGGTCGCCTCTGATCGCTTCGTACCAGCCGTTGACACCATGAGTGCCTGCCAGAGTTGCGGCGCCTGCTGCGCCAATTTCCGCGTGGATTTTTCCATCTACGAACTCGACACCGAGGGCGGGCAGGTGCCTTCGGGCCTGACGGTCGAAGTCAACGGCAACACCTGCCGCATGCGCGGCACCGACCACGTGCCCATACGCTGCGCGGCGCTCACCGGCAAGCTGGGCGAAAAGGTGGGCTGCGGCATCTACGAGTGGCGGCCTTCGCCCTGCCGGGAATTCGAGGAAGGCAGCGACGCCTGCGCCCGTGCCCGCCAGCGCCACGGCATGGCGCCCGTCTGATGCAACCCCTGCTGGACGCGATTGCCCGGCTGGAACTGCCGCGTGATGCGCAACGCGTGTTCCATGGCCGAGGTGGCATGTACCCTGGGTGTGAAGCCTGGACCCTGGACTGGTACGCCCCGGTGTGGGTGCTGACCCACTTTGGCGAAGTGGCTGAAGAGCAGGTCCTTGCCGTGGGTGAAGCACTGGCCCGCCGCTGGGAGCAGCTGGCGCCCGGCCAGCCACTGAACTGGGTGTTCCAGTGCCGAACCGACGGGCGGCCCGACACCCGCTTGATGGGCGGCACCGTTCCGGACCCGCACATCGTCACCGAAGATGGCGCCCAGTACCTGGTGCACGTTCTCAAGGGGCAGAACCACGGTCTGTTCCTGGACATGGCAGAAGGCAGGCGCTGGGTGCGCGCGCACGCCGCCGGGCAAAAGGTGCTTAACCTGTTTGCCTACACCTGCGCGTTCTCGGTGGCGGCGCTGCAAGGCGGTGCCAAGGAAGTGGTCAACCTGGACATGGCGTCTGGCGCGATTGCGATCGGGCAGCGCAACCACCACCTCAATGGCCTGAGCGGCGGCGCGCGCTTTCTGGCCCACGACCTGTTCAGTTCCTGGGGCAAGGTCACCCGCATGGGGCCGTATGGCCTGGTGATCGTGGACCCGCCCGCCTACCAGAAGGGCAGCTTTGTGGCGGGCAAGGACTACGCCCGCCTGTTGCGGCGCCTGCCCGACCTGCTGATACCCGGCGGCCACGCCCTGCTCTGCCTGAACGCGCCAGAACTGCCGCTGGCCTTCCTGCAGGATCAACTGGCACAGCAAGCCCCCAGCCTGGTGGAGCAAGAACGCTTGCCCAACCCGGCGGTGTTTGCCGATGTGTCCGCCGACCGGGCCCTGAAAGTGCTGGTGGCGCGCCTGAGCTGACCCGCCCTGGACGCCGTGCGTCGGAAGCCCAAGACCTGAAACATGCTTTAGGTCTAAAATAATTTCGCGGTGTTGGAAATAACCGACACCACGACTTTTCACTGGGTGCTAACTTCGCCGCCATGCAAAAAATCTGGGACATCAGCCCGCCCGTCAACGCCGCAACGCCGGTGTTCCCGGGCGACACCGCGTACCGCCAGGAGTGGGTGGCCACGCTCGGGCCGGGGTGCCCGGTCAACGTCAGCGCCATCACCACCACGCCGCACATTGGCGCGCACGCCGACGCGCCCCTGCACTACGACCCGCAAGGCGCCGCCATAGGCGCAGTGGATCTGGCCGCCTTCATCGGCCCCTGCCGCGTGGTGCACGCCATGGGCTGCGGGCCGCTGGTGCGCTGGGAGCACATCGAACACGCCATTCCCCACCCGGCGCAACTGCCGCCGCGTCTGCTGGTGCGTACCTACGAACGCATGCCCGTGGACCGCTGGGACGCCGCCCTGCCCGCCTTTGCGCCCGAAACGGTGCAACGCCTGGCCGACCTGGGTGTGCTGCTGATTGGCATCGACAGCGCCAGCATCGACCCCGCCGACAGCAAGACGCTGGACAGCCACCAGGTGATCCGCCAGCGCGGCCTGCGCGTGCTGGAAAACCTGTGGCTGGACGAAGTCCCCGAGGGCGACTACGAACTCATCGCCCTGCCCCTGAAGCTGATGCAGGCCGACGCCAGCCCGGTGCGTGCCGTGCTGCGCAGCCTGATCTAAAACCCCGCCCCCAAGAAAGAGACGAGAGACATGACCACTCTGCAAGACTGCCAGCGCCTGGACGCCCAGGACCCCTTGCGCCCCCTGCGCGACCTGTTCGACCTGCCCGAAGGCGTGATCTACCTGGACGGCAACTCCCTGGGGGTGTGCCCCAAGGCCACCCCGGCCCGCGTGGCGCAGGTGGTGCAGCAGGAATGGGGGCAAGGGCTGATCCGCAGCTGGAACACGGCTGGCTGGTTCCAGTGGCCGCAACAGGTGGGCAACAAGATCGGCCGACTGATTGGTGCCCGCACTGGTGAAACCGTGGCCACGGACAGCACCTCCGTCAACCTGTTCAAGGTGCTGAGCCTGGCCGTGACGCTGCAGGCCCAGTCCGACCCGGCACGACGGGTGATCGTGAGCGAACGCAGCAACTTCCCCACCGACCTGTACATTGCCGAGGCGCTGTGCCGCGAGCGCGGCTGGACGCTGCGCCTGATTGAAGCCGCAGAGCTGCCCGCCGCGCTGGGCCCCGACGTGGGCATGGTGATGCTGACCCACGTGAACTACCGCACCGGCGCCATGCACGACATGCCCGCCGTGACGGCCGCCGTGCACGGCGCGGGCGCGCTGATGGTGTGGGACCTGGCGCACAGCGCCGGTGCCGTGCCCGTGGACCTGAACGGCGCCAACGCCGACTTTGCCGTGGGTTGCGGCTACAAGTACCTGAACGGCGGCCCTGGTGCTCCAGCCTTTGCCTGGATGAACGCCCGCCACGCAGCGCGCCTGGGCAAAGACCTGTGGCAACCCCTGGCTGGCTGGTGGGGGCACGCTGCACCCTTCGCCTTCACGCCCGAATACCAACCCGCCCCCGGCATCACGCGCTTCATGTGCGGCACGCAACCCATGATCAGCCTGGCCGCCCTGGACTGCGGCGTGGACACGGTGCTGGCAGCCGAGCCCTTCGGTGGCATGGCCGCGCTGCGCGCCAAGTCGCTGGGGCTGACCGACCTGTTCATAAAGCTGGTGGAGGAACGCTGCGCCGGGCACGGCCTGAGTCTGGTCACGCCGCGCGCGCACGGCCAACGCGGGTCGCAGGTGTGCCTCTCTCGCTCGGAAGGCGCCTACGCCATCGTGCAGGCGCTCATCGCACGCAACGTGATTGGCGACTACCGCGCGGGCGACGCGCAGCAGCCCGACATCCTGCGCTTTGGGTTCACGCCCCTTTACCTGGGCTTTGAGGATGTGTGGAACAGCGTGGAACACCTGCGCCAGGTGCTGGAAAGCGGCGAATGGCAACGGCCTGAGTTCAACCAGCAGCACGCCGTGACCTGAAGCTGAACCCCGCGAGGAAACAGACCATGTGCCCCTACACCCCACCTTCCGACGGCGGCTGCCCGATGCACGCCAGCGGCCACACCGAAGCCATCGTGCACGAGGAAAAGGCCCAGCTGGACTTCAGCCGAGACATGAGCTACGGCGACTACCTGCAGCTTGACGCCATCCTGAACGCGCAAAAGCCGCTGTCACCCGACCACAACGAAATGCTCTTCATCGTGCAGCACCAGACGAGCGAGCTGTGGATGAAGCTGATGCTGCACGAGCTGCACGCCGCCGTGGCCTGCGTGGCGCGCGACCAGCTGCCTGCGGCCTTCAAGATGCTGGCGCGCGTGAGCAAGATCATGGAGCAATTGGTACACGCCTGGGACGTGCTGGCCACCATGACGCCCCCCGAGTACAGCGCCATCCGCCCCTACCTGGCGCAGTCCAGCGGCTTCCAGAGCTACCAGTACCGCTGCATCGAGTTCGCGCTGGGCAACAAGAACGCCGCCATGCTCAAGCCGCATGCGCACCGGCCTGACCTGCTGGCCATGGTTCAGGCCGCGTACGAGGCGCCATCGCTGTACGACGAAGCCCTGCGCCTGCTGGCACGCCGTGGCCTGGCCGTGCCCGCCAGCCATACCCAGCGCGACTGGACCCAACCCTACGTGGAAAACGAAGCTGTGGAACAGGCCTGGCTGCAGGTGTACCGCCAGCCCGAACAGCACTGGGACCTCTACCAGCTGGGCGAGGAGCTGACCGACCTGGAAGACGCCTTCCGCCTCTGGCGCTTCCGCCACCTCACCACCGTCGAGCGCGTCATCGGGCTCAAGCGCGGCACGGGTGGCACGGGCGGCACCAGCTACCTGCGCAAGATGCTGGACGTGGTACTGTTTCCGGAAATCTGGAAACTGCGTACCGACCTGTGAACCCAACTCCCGCCGACGATTCATCCCCTTCCCAAGACCGCAGCGCCTGGCTGCCACTGCTGGCGCTGATTGCGGGCTTCGCGCTCAGCCAGGCCTTCCGCACGGTCACAGCCATCATCGCAGGCGGGCTGCAGGTCGAATTCGGGCTCTCGGCCCAGGCCCTGGGGCTGTTCGCAGGTACCTTCGCCTTTGCCTTCGGGCTCAGCCAGTTCGCCATGGGCGTGGCGCTGGACTACTACGGCCTGCGCCGCACCATCCTGGCCGTGTTTCCGCTCGCCATTCTGGGGGCGGTCGTTTCGGCACTGGCACCCAACTACAGCGTGCTGGTGCTGGGGCAGGCGCTGATCGGCATGGGCTGCTCGCCCGCCTTCGTTACGTGCACGCTCTACATCGCACGGCACTTCCCGCCCAAGCGTTTTGCCTTCTTTTCTGGACTGGCGTTGGGCCTGGGTGGCCTGGGCCTGTTGCTCACCGGCACGCCCATGGCCTGGTGGGTGCAGCAGACATCCTGGCGGGCGGGCTTTGGCCTTCTGGCGGTGTTGGCAGCGCTGGCATGGTTGCTGATCCATTGGCAACTCAAGGAGCCCGCAAGCAACGCAGGCAACCGCCCGGCCACTCTGCTTGGCACGCTGCGGGGCTTCGGCTCGCTGTTTCTGCTGCCGCATACCCTGGGCATCATGGCGTTGGCACTGGTCAGTTATGCCGCCTTTCTCACCTTGCGCGGACTGTGGCTTGGACCTTTGCTGATTCACCGGCACGGCTTCAGCCTGCTGGACGTGGGCAACGTGGCGCTGGCTGTGTCGGTGCTTTCGCTCTTCATGCCCGCGATGTTCGGCAGGTTCGACCCAGGCGCAACCTCGCGGCGGCGGTGGATTGTCGTGTTCGCCTGCTCCACGGCTTCCGTCTTCATGCTGATGGCCGTGTGGCACAACGCCTGGACGGACGTGGCCGGGATGGTGCTGGTGGGCGCGCTGTCTGGCGCGGGAGTGCTGCAGTATGCGAACGTGCGCTCAGCCTACAGTGCCGACATGACCGGCAGAGCCTTGTCGGTGTTCACCATGGCCATGTTCCTGGGCGTGGCGCTGGTGCAGTCGCTCACGGGCTGGGCTGCGTCGGCAGCGCAGCAGCACGGCCTGGACCCGTACACCGCAGCACTGGCCACCACCGGAGGCTTGCTGGCCCTGGGCGCGCTGTCTTTCTGGTGGTTGCCCGCCCCACCCAGGCCCGCCCACGAACCGGCGGCCTGAGCCCCGCGCAGTCTCAGCGCAGCGCCTGCGCCAGCAACGGCGCCATGGGAACAACGTTCGTCGGGTGGGCAATGCAGTCGGTGCTCCACACCTCCCCCACGCCCGCCTCGCGCATCACCTGCAGGGCGTCACCCGCAAACAGGGCGTGGGTAACAGCCACGTCCACCGATGCGGCACCCGCCGCCAACAGCAGCCTGGTGGCACGCGCCACCGTATGGCCGGTGCTGGCCACATCGTCAAGTACCACCACTTGCCGCCCCTGCAAGGTCACGTCAGGCAGTTCGATTTCCACATGCCGGTCACCGTGGCGCACCTTGCGGCACACGGCACTGTCGTTACCATGCCGTGCGGCGGCCTGGGCCACCCACTGTGCGGCTTCTTCGTCAGGTCCCAGCAGCAAGGCGCCCGGGCGTTGCTGAGCGATCCAGTCAGCCAGTGCGGGCGCACCGCTGAGCACCACGGGCCGCGCCACGGGCACCGCCTCACCCAGTGTGGCCACGCGGTGCAGGTGCGGGTCCACGGTGATGACCGCATCGAACAGGCCAGCCAGAAAGCCCCCCACGATACGCTGGCTCACGGCCTCGCCCGGGCGGAAGGCCATGTCCTGGCGCATGTAGCCCAGGTAGGGGGTGACGAGCGTCAGGTCGCGAGCCCCCAGTTCGCGGGCCGTGCGCGCGGCAAGCAGCAATGCCACCAGCTTTTCGTTGGGCTGGTGCAGGCCGCGAAACACCACCACGCGCTCGGGCAGCGGTGTGGGCAAGCGCAGCTTCAATTCGCCGTCTGGAAAGCGGTGGCATTCCACCAGGGCCGCCTGCATACCGGCGGCTTCGGCAAGCCGGACGGCTGGCGCAGCTTCGTCTTCAAAGTACAGCAGCATCAGAACTCCACGTACACGTGCGGCAAGTCACCTGGTGCGCCCAGGGTGTAACCACTGCCCTTGAGCGTGGCTTGCCGGGCGAACTCCAAGTCGGACTGGAAGCTGGCATACACGCGGTACAGCGGCTCACCCGCGCGCACCTGGTCACCCAGCTTGCGCGCCAGGTCCACCCCGGCGCCCTGCACCTTGGGTGCCCCCGCCAGCTGTGCAATACGCGCTATGCGCAGGTTGTCTATGCCCGTCACCACACCGTCCTGCGGGGCGCAGACATCAAAGCTCAGCGCGCCCAGCTGGGGGTGTTCGTGGTCAAACGCCTTGCCGCCCTGTGCCTCGATGATGGCCATCATCTTCTTGAGTGCGCGGCCCGAATCCAGAATGTCGCGCGCAATGGCGTAGCCGTCGCCGCCACGGATGTCCGGGTCGCACTCCAACAAGCGGCCCGCCAGCCGCAGCGACTTTTGCCGCAGGTCCTGCGGCGCCAGGGGGTGGTTCTCCAACACGCGCATCACGTCGCGTGCCTCCAGCACCGGCCCCACGCCGTTGCCAATCGGCTGACGGCCATCGGTGATCACCACATCAAGCGACAGGTTCAGCCGCCGCGCCACGTACTCGAACAGGCGGCGCAACCGCTGTGCCTCGGGCATGGAACGCACCTTGGCGGTGGGCCCAATGGGAATGTCCAGCACCAGATGGTTGGAGCCCGCCGCGATCTTCTTGGACAGGATGGACGCCACCATCTGCCCGGGCGAATCGAGCGACAGCGGGCGCTCCACCGAGATCAGCACATCATCGGCAGGCGACAGATCAGCCGTTCCGCCCCAGGCCAGGCAGGCCCGGTGCTCACGCACGATTTCGGCCAGGCGGTCAAAGGGCAGCTCCACATTGGCCAGCACCTCCATGGTGTCGGCCGTGCCTGCGGGCGAGGTGATGGCGCGGGAAGAAGTCTTGGGGCAGACCAGACCATGCGCCGCGACGATGGGCACCACCAGCATGGACGTGCGGTTGCCCGGAATCCCGCCAATGCAGTGCTTGTCCACCACCAGCGGTTCACGCCAGTCCACGCGGCGGCCGCTGTCTATCATGGCTTCCGTCAGGAAGAACACCTCCTCGCGGTCCAGTTCACCCCGGTTGGTGGCCACCACAAACGCCGACAGTTCGATCTTGGAATAGCGGTGCTCGGCAATGTCGCGCACGATGGCGTGAAAGTCCTCGCGGCCCAGGCGCTCGCCGTCGATCTTGCGGTGCAGCGCGGCAATCGACACCGGCGCCTCGGCCTGCTGGATGGAAGCCGTGTGCCCCCTCTCCACCCCCAACT
The DNA here is from genome assembly GCA_946481585.1 of uncultured Macromonas sp. The sequence goes on from CAMLOF010000047.1 coordinate 7,937, forward strand.
GGTCAAACGCGTCTTGCGAAAGGCCCAATTCGTTGCACTGGACGATGCGGGGGTCGGACGTGACGTTGAGCGTGGCCAGGATACGCTTGCCATTGGCACGCACCTCCACCTTGGATAGTGCCTGAAAGCCCTCAGCCCGATACACATCGCAATCGCGGTGCAGGTAGGCCACGTTCTCGCGGTAGGTGTCGATAGCGACGCGGCGCAGCTGCAATACCGCTGCACCAGGGTGGGGTGGCTCCGCTTCAGGCGCCTGGCTGGACACAGGATTCATCTTGCGCCTCACTGCGGACGAATCTGGTTGCGCTCAATGACCTCACGCATCTTGGCCGTGTCAGCCAGCACGCGCTTGGCCAGCCCTTCGGCTGAAGTGCCCGCCACCTGCCAGCCCTGGGCAAAGATCTTCTCGCGCACCTGAGGCTGGCGAACAATGTCGGCGAGCAACAGCGACAGCCAGTTCACATGTGCCTTGGGCATGCCCACAGGCGCAGCCACGGCGTTCCAGATTTCCAGCTGGAAGCCCTGTATGCCAGCGTCTGCCAGGCTGGGCAGCTCGGGCACCAGCGTGCTACGCCCAGGCGAGGTGAGGCCCACGGCCTGCAGCTTGCCTGCCTTGACCTGCGCCATTGCCAGGCCGGGCGGCAAGAGCGCCATCTGGACGTCCCCCTGGATCATGGCGGTAATGACCTGGGGATTGCCAGGATAAGGCACGTGCACCGCCTGCAATCCGGCGGCTGCCTTGAGCATTTCCATGCCAATGTGGGCCACGGTGCCGATGCCTGGTGAACCGTAGTTCCACTGCCCACCGGCTTGCCGTGCAGCCGCCAGGAACGCCTTCCCCTGCCCAGGCACCTTGTTGGACACCGCCAGCACCAGCGGCGCCGTGGCCAGCAACGACACGGGGGCCAGGTCGCGCAGCGGGTCGTAAGGCGTGGCGGGGTTGAGGATCTTGGCCGTGGTCATGTTGCCGTTGATCATCAAGCCCAGGGTGTGGCCGTCGGTGGCCCGTGCCACCATCTCGGCAGCCACGTTGCCACCCGCGCCCGGGCGGTTTTCCACCACCACGGGTTGGCCCAGCGCCTGCGACAAGGGCTCGGCAATCGTGCGTGCCATCAGATCCGGGGACGAGCCCCCGGGGAACCCTACCAGCAGCTTGACCGGACGGTTCGGCCAGCCACCAGGTGCTTTGGCCCAGACCGTCTGACCCGTGGCCAGGCAGGCTGCTGACGCGACGGTGCCCTGCAGCAGGAAACGGCGGGAAATGGGGGTTGCGTTTCGACTCATTCTTTGTCTCCTTGTGATGGGGTGGGAGTATCCCCCCAATCAATGGCTATGCGCCAGCAGGCAGTGACGGCCCAGCGTACAGGCGCGGCACATCCAGCAGCGATTCACCCAGCGCCGCCATGGCGAAATTGCGCCCCCAGCGAACCACGCCGTCGGCATGAAAAACCAAACCATTACGCCGGGAACGCTCCTGCACCCAGGCATTGCGGCGCCAGCGCAGGCCCGCCCAGCGCTGCAGCAGGGCTGGCCAATCAACACGCGCGGCGGCTGGCGCCTGGCTGAGCATTTGCCCCAAGGTCCAGGCATCCTCCAGCGCCATGGCAGCCCCCTGCGCCAGGTAGGGTCGCATGGGGTGGGCCGCATCCCCCAGCAAAGCCACCCGCCCCTGGGCATGTTCATGTGCACCCTGCATGGGGGCGCGGGCATTGAGCGGCCACAAGCGCCATTGCAGCACCGCGTTCAGCACCTCGTCCAGGTCTGTGGCCGTGCTGCCCAGCGCCGAACGTAGTTGAGCAGCATGGGCCTCGTGGTCCCAGCCCTGCGCGCCTTCGGGCACGGCACCCTCGACCACCACCACCACGTTCATCCATTCACCCGCCCGCACAGGGTATTGCACTGCGTGCAGGCGCGGCCCCAGCCAGGCGGTCACGGCTTGTCGCCGCAGGCGCTCGGGCAGATCGGCCATGTAAACCATGCCACGGTAAGCGAGATGCCCCGAAAACACCGGCGCACCATCGCCCAGCAGCATGTCGCGGGTACGGCTCCAGAGGCCATCACACCCCAGAACCGCGTCAGCCGTGAGGCTCATGTCGCCAGACGTGTCCAGGCGCACCACCTCACCTTGCGTTTTCATGCCCGTCAACTGCTGGTTCAAGTGGCAGGACACCGAAGCATGGTCCTCCACCGCGTCCAGCAGCATCGAATGCAGATCTGCGCGGTGAATGGTGGCGTAAGGCTTCCCATAGCGTTGCAGTGCGCGCGCCCCCAACTCCAAGCGCCCCAGGCGCTCGCCACTGCCAGCGTCGCGCACCAGCAGTTCCTCAGGAAAGGCAGCGCATTCGGCCAGCGCCCCCCCCAGGCCCCAGTCGTGCAGCACACGCACGGCATTCGGCCCAAGCTGTATGCCGGCACCCACCTCTGAAAACAGCGGCGCCTGCTCGATCAGTTGAACCCGCAGTTCCGGCCGTGCACGCGCACAGGCCAAAGCCGCACCCAGGCCGGCCATGCCGCCGCCCACGACAACGATACGGTCCTGCATCTTGGTCAGGCTCAACGCAGGGCAGGCGCCCAGCGGTGCGACAACTGCATGGCTTTTTCGCTCACACCGGCACCGAAGCGGCGTGCCAGGCGCTCGGCCACGTTCTCACGCTGGGTGTAATCAATGATTTCCTCGGCCTGCACCACGTCACGGGCCACCTGGTCCAGGCTGCCCAGATCGTCGGCCAGGCCCATGGCCACGGCCTTCTGGCCGCTCCAAACCAAACCACTGAACGTCTCGGGGGTGATCTTCAAGCGGTCCCCACGGCCTTTCTTGACCACGTCAATGAACTGCTCATGAATCTCGTTGAGCATGCCTTGTGCATAGGCACGCTGCGCATCAGTCTGCGGGCTGAAAGGGTCCATGAAGCCTTTGTTCTCGCCAGCCGTCAACAGACGGCGCTCCACGCCCACCTTGTCCATCAAGCCGGTGAAGCCAAACCCGTCCATCAGCACGCCAATGCTGCCCACGATGCTGGCCTTGTCCACGTAGATGTTGTCAGCCGCAGCAGCGATGTAGTACGCCGCTGAAGCACACGTTTCCTCCACCACGGCGTACACCGGCTTCTGGTGCAGGGCCTTCAGGCGGTGAATCTCGTCATTGATCATGCCTGCCTGCACGGGGCTGCCGCCAGGCGAATCGATCAGCAGCACCACCGCTTGGGCACCACTGTCCTCAAACGCCGACCGCAGCGAATCCATGACCGCGCGAGCGTTGGCATCCGCCTCGGCGCCGATTTCACCGCGCACCTCGACCAATGCGGTGTGGGGGCGGCTGACCGAGGTCGTTGGCGTCATGTCGCGGTAGGCCAGCCACAGGATAGCCACAAACAGCGCCAGCCAAAGCAGCCGGATTGCCACCTTCCAACGACGGGCCGCGCGTTGTTCCTGCAACGCGGCAAAGGCGAGCTTTTCCAGCGTGGCGCGCTCCCAGCCCGGTGCGGGCTGCTGTGGGGACTGGGGCGGCTGCGTCATGTCTTGCATAAGTCTGCTCTTCAAAAAGCTATGGGTTGCAGGTTGTATTGTGACCGCCAGAAGACCACGCCATCGTGCTCGACGGCTTCAATCTTCACCAGCGGCCCACGCCCCGGTCCGCCCACACAGCGCCCGGTGTCGGGCTGGAACAACGCACCATGGCTGGCACAGACCAGGTTGTGCCCGGTCAGGTCGAAGAAGTGGTTGGGGCGCCAGTCCATCTCCATGGCCACGTGGCTGCAGCGGTTCAGGTAGGCATGCACCTGCCCCTGGTAGCGAATGGCAAAGGCCCGGCATGTCTGCCCCTGGTAGGTCACGTCGAACGGGCAGGCCTCGCCCCCATCGACCAGGTCGCGGCTGTTGCACAGCGGGTGAAGATCGGCAGCATGTGAGGTCATGGCATGCAACGGTAACGCAAAACCGATGCGGCCAAAAAAATCCCGACAATACGGCCATGAACGCTACGCTCTCCCCGCAGCCCGAACGCCCTCTGGTGCTGGGCTCCACATCCCGCTACCGGCGCGAACTGCTGCAGCGCCTGCACCTGGCTTTTGATGTTGTTTCCCCGCACGTCGATGAAACCCCGCTGCCCGGCGAAACCCCAGCCGCCATAGCGCAACGCCTGGCGCTGGCAAAGGCCCATGCCGTGGCCGCCCAACGCCCCGAGGCAGTGGTCATCGGCAGCGACCAGGTGGCCGACCTGGCAGGCGAACCGCTGGGCAAGCCCGGCACCCACGAGCGCGCCGTGGCCCAGCTGCGCCGCATGAGCGGCCAGACCGTGCTGTTCCAGACCGCAGTGGCCGTGGTGTGCGCAGCCACCGGCTTTGAACGCTGCGAACTGGCCGTGGTGCGTGTGGTGTTCCGCGACCTGAGCGACGACGAAATCGAGCGCTACCTGCGCATCGAGCAACCCTACGACTGCGCGGGCAGCGCCAAGAGCGAAGGCCTGGGCATCGCCCTGCTGGACCACATCGACAACGACGACCCCACCGCACTGGTGGGCCTGCCCCTCATCCGCACGGCCCGCCTGCTGCGCCAGGCCGGGCTGCGCCTGCCATGAGCGCCGTTCAACCTGGCACCCTGTATCTGGTGCCCACGCCGCTGGACTTTGGCTGTGAAACCCACGACCCGGCCCTTCTGGCCGCCCTGCCCGCGCACACGCTGCAGGTAGCCGCCGGTTTGACCCACTGGATCACAGAGAACGCCAAGAGCACGCGCGCCTTCCTCAAGCGGGTGGACGCACAACAGCCGCTGGCTGCACCCTTGCAAGCGCAGCAGATTGTGGAACTGCCGCGCGAGGTACACAAGAAAGGCGACCACGACCCTGCCCAGGGCTTCGACGCCCGACCACTGCTCGCCCCAGCCTTGCAGGGGCACAACATGGGACTGGTAAGCGAGGCAGGCATGCCCGCCATTGCCGACCCGGGAGCTTCCGTGGTGCGCGCAGCGCACGCCCTGGGCCTGCGCGTGGTGCCGCTGGTGGGGCCGGTGTCGCTGATGTTGGCCTTGGCGGCCAGCGGGCTGAACGGGCAGAACTTCGCCTTCGTGGGCTACCTGCCGCAAGACGCGGCGCAACGCACTCAGCGCCTGCGCGAACTGGAAGCCCTGGCACTCAAGACCGGCCAGACGCAGATATTCATCGAAACACCCTACCGCAACACGGCACTGCTGCAAGCAGCCATCGGCGCGCTCAAGCCAGATACCCGGCTTGCTCTGTGCTTCGGCGCGACCCTGGCGGAGCAGACCATCCGCAGCTACACCGTTGCCCAGTGGAAAAAACAAAACACCACGGCATTGCCCTTGCAACTGCCTGCAGTGTTCCTTGTTGGCCGCTGATCAGCCGGCTGAGCACATCCACCAGACGTCATTGACCGGCGCCGCGGCGCGACTGCGTCTGGTTGTTGCTGCCCACATGCGACTCCCGGTCGCTGCGGCTGTCGGGCGTACGCTTGCCTTGATTCAACTGGGTGGCGTGCTTCTCACCCGGCTTGTTGGTGTCGTTTTCGACCTTGCCGCCGTGGGCATGGACGTTTTCGCGCGGAGTCTTGTGGCTCGTCATGACCGGTTCCTTGCTTGGATGAAAGGGCAAAAATCACCCTCAAGCCAACGTTACTGCAACCGGTATGCGCACGCAAGGTTGCGGCGCCGCGCGCCGCCGCAACCTTGACCTGGATCAATGGCGGAAGTGACGCACGCCCGTGTACACCATGGCCACGCCGCGCTCGTCGGCGGCGTCAATCACTTCCTGGTCGCGCATGGAGCCGCCCGGGTGGATCACGCAGGTCGCGCCTGCATCCACCACCACGTCCAGCCCGTCGCGGAACGGGAAGAAGGCATCGCTGGCCACGGCCGTGCCTTGCAGGCTCAGGCCTGCGTGCTCTGCCTTGATGCTGGCAATACGGGCGGAATCCAGGCGGCTCATCTGGCCCGCGCCCACGCCCATGGTCATGCCGTTCTTGCAGAAGACGATGGCATTGCTCTTGACGTACTGGGCCACCTTCCAGGCGAACAGCAGATCCTGCAGCTGCTCGGGGGTGGGCTGCTTCTTGGTCACCACCTTCAGGTCATCCAGGGTAATCTCGTGGTTGTCCGCCGTCTGCAGCAGAATGCCAGAGCCCACGCGCTTGACGTCCACCGCGTTGCGACCACGCTCCCAGTCGGTGCGGCCGGTCGCCAGGGACTCGGGCAGCTCGATCTTGAGGATGCGCACGTTCACCTTGGCCTTGAACACCTCCAGCGCCTCGGCGGTGAAGGCGGGCGCCATCAGCACTTCCACGAACTGCTTGGAAACGGCTTGGGCAGCAGCGCCGTCCACCACGCGGTTGAAGGCGATGATGCCGCCAAAGGCGCTGGTCGGGTCGGTCTGGAAGGCCTTGCTGTAGGCCTCCAGCGAGTCCT
>CAMLOF010000048.1 GCA_946481585.1 uncultured Macromonas sp.
GCTTTGAGCGCGATGGCGCAGATGCTCCGGCTGCACAAGGGGAATGTGTCGGCAGCGGCGAAAGCGCTGGGGGTTTCGCGCAACACCATCTACCGGCGCAAGGCTCAGTTGCCAGCCGATGTATGGGGCTGACGGGCCAGTGACCCGTCCATCCAGAGTGGCTCCAGTTCGCGCCATGCGCGCTGCGCATTGAACCCTTGACGGCTGGCATAACCGGCCCAGCCTGCATAGGCGGGCAGACTGATGCGTTCGGCAAGGGCGCCCTGCCCGCCTGTCTCCATGGCCTGGAGCACGGCGGCTTGCAGGTCCAGCAGGTAAGACTCTGTTTGTTGCAATGATGCAGCCATGCCGCCGCCATCTGTGGCGGCGCTGACCGACGTGCCCACGACCCAGCTTGGAGCCCAGGTGCGCAGCTCGCGCAATGCGGCCAGCCACCCACGCAGGCTGCCCTGGGCCAGTTCGGGCAAGCGGTTCTGGTAGGCCATGCCCCCCACCCAGGCAATGCGGTGCGCCGGGTGCCACAGCAGCACGTCATCGGCGCTGTGTGCGGCCCAACTGGGGCCCACCACCAGTGTGTGCCGCCCCAGGGTGAACTCGTCACCAGGGCGCAGGGTGCGGTCTGGCAGAACGATGTTTGTGCCTGCCATGGCCTCGTCGCCCGCGTGAGCGCGCAAGTCTTCCAGGCATGCCTGGCAGCGGCGGGCCATGACTTGAGTCGTGCCCGCCGTGGCATGGATGTGCAGTTCGCCGCGTTGCTGTGCCTCGGCGAAGGCCGCGTTGGCCAGCACGTTTTCGGCATGGGCGTGGGTGTTGAAGACGGCCCGCACCCGTGCACCCCAACGGCAGGCCACCCACTGCTGCAATTGCTGGCCTGCGCGCAGGCTGGGGCCGGGGTCGATTACCCAGGCCTCGCCACCGTCTTCAATGACGGTGACGGGCATGACGCGCCCGCCATTGGCTGGGGTGACTTCTTGCGGTTCAGGTGCCCACACATGCACGCCCGTGGCCAACGTCTGCCAGCCACCCGGCCCAGGCCACTGGCAGGCGTGGGCAGTGGCCTGCCAGAACAGTACGCAGAGCAGAACCCATGGCAACAAGCGCTTCAAACCCGCCCTCCCCCGGATTGCCCGCACACGGCGCGCAAGCGCTGCTGCATGCCGGGCTCAGATGCCAGATGCCCCGCCGCAGCCCAGTGCCAGGAAGATTTTCCTCCCGGCAAATGGCTGAGCCGCAGGTGCCACTGCCTGGGCCAGCCTGCCGAGCACACGGCGTCAAAACGGCCGTGTACCCAATCCACGGGCACCAACGCGCGCGCCAGCGCAGGCAAGGCCGCAGCAAGCAAGCCTGGTGCAACACCGGCGCGGCAGCGCAACAGTTGCGCCTGAACGCGGAATTTCTGCCAGAGCGCGCGGTCAGCAGGTGCAGGTGCGGCAACTCGGCGGGCCTGCAAGCGCCTCTCCTGGCGCTGCATGCTGGCCAGGTTGGCGCGGCATTCGGCAGCCAAGGTGTGTTCCTGGCGGGCCATGGCATCTACCAGGGCGCGCTTCGCACCGCGCATGGCCGCCCATGTCTCGCAGGCTTGCCAAGCCCGTAACACCGCGAGCGTGGCGTGACACAGTGTTCCAGAATGTAGCAACCGTGTCACCGATTTGAACAACGCAGGCAGCGCCGTCGCGGACACGCGCGGCCAGCCTGGTGGCCAAGCGCGCCCTGCCCGCCTGCCCGTGTGTGGCTGCAGCACGTTCCACACGTCTTGACGGCGCAGCAGGAAGGTGCCGCGCAAAACCAGGCGCTCCAGCCGGTTGGCGTGTTGGGCTGCGTAGGCCAGGGCCAGGGTGCCGCCCCAGGACCCTGCCAGCACCGCCCAGCGTTCAATGCCCAGGTGCAACCGCAGGCGCTCCAGATCGTCCACCAGCGCAGCCATGCGCTGCCCCTGCAGGCGGCCCCTGGGACGGCTGGCGCCGCTGCCCCGCTGGTCCATCACCACCACCGCGCAACCTGGCATGGCCAGCGGCGCCAGCAAACCTGGGTGCGAGCCGCTGCCCGGCCCGCCATGCAACACCAGCCACACGTGTTCCGCGTGGGCCGGGCCGCACCAGCGCCAAGCCAGCCGGTGGCCATTCGCATGCAGCACCCCTGCACGCGTGGGTAGCGGCCAGCGTTCGGGTATGCCCAGGGGGGCTTGGTTGTTGGCACCAATCTTGCGGAACATGGGCGTGGGCAGCGTTGAGGCGAAAAACGTTGAAGCGATGTCCACAGTCAGTTTTCGTGCCAACCCATTTTCCACAGGAGACACAGTCATGCAATGGACGACCCCGAGCTTCACCGATCTGCGCTTTGGCTTTGAAATCACGATGTACATCGCCAACCGCTGACCCCAAGGGGTGATTTCACCCCCCATCGCAAGGCGCCCGCAACCCCTTTGCGCGCGCCTTGTCTTTTGAGGAGAGGACTCCCATGCTGATCAAGGTCTTGGGTTCGGCCGCCGGCGGTGGCTTCCCGCAATGGAATTGCAACTGCCCGAACTGCGCAGGCGTGCGCCAGGGCAGCATACGGGCGAGTGCACGCACGCAGTCGTCCATCGCGGTCAGCGCCAACCGCACAGACTGGCTCCTGGTCAACGCCTCGCCGGACATCCTCACCCAGATTGCCCGCACGCCGGAACTGCAGCCCGCGCGTGCCTTGCGCGACAGCGGCATTGCCGCCGTGCTGCTGATGGACGCGCAGATCGACCACGTGACCGGTCTGCTGATGCTGCGCGAGCGCGGCACACCACTGCCTTTGCTGGCCACACCGGAGGTGCTTTCCGACATCGGCGGCGGGTTCCCGATCAGGGGCATCCTTTCACATTACTGTGGCACCCAGGTGCAGCCCTTGCGCGTGGCGGGTGCCGCATTTGAAGTGCCGCAGGTGCCAGGCATGCGGCTTGAAACGGTGGCGCTCAGCTCCAAGCCGCCACCCTATTCGCCGTTTCGCGGGCAGCCGCGCCCGGGCGACAACATCGGTTTGACCGTGACCGACCCGCAGACCGGGGCCAAGGCGTTTTACGCCCCCGGGCTGGCCGAAGTGGATGACCGCCTGATCGAATTGATGAGTGACTGCGACCTCGTACTGGTGGACGGCACCTGCTGGCACAACGACGAGATGAAGGCGCTCGGCATTTCACAGAAGACGGCGCTGGACATGGGCCACCTGCCGCAAAGCGGCCCGGGCGGCATGATCGAACAGCTGGACCGCCTGCCCGCCACCGTGCGCAAGGTGCTCATCCACATCAACAACACCAACCCCATTCTGCGCGACGACTCGCCGCAGCGTGAGGAACTGGCGCGGCACGGCATTGAAGTGGCCTTCGACGGCATGGAGCTTGCATTCTGAAGGCGAGGAGACAACATGGACATTGCACAAGTTCACCCCCCCCTGCCCCGGCAACCCGTATGGAGCCGCCAGGAGTTCGAGGCACAGTTGCGCGCCAAGGGGCGCGCGTACCACATCCACCACCCGTTCAACGTTCGCATGAACAGCGGTGGTTGCACGCCAGACGAGATTCGCTGCTGGGTGGCCAACCGCTTCTACTACCAGATCTGCATTCCGCGCAAGGACGCTGCCATTCTGGCCAACATGAGTGACCGTGCCCACCGCCGCCTGTGGATCGAGCGGATTCTGGACCACGACGGCTACGGTGACTACCAAGGGTCGGCCTGCGGCGGCATCGAGGCCTGGACGCGCCTGGGCGAGGCCGTGGGCATTCCACGTGAAGAACTGTGGTCGCTCAAGGGCGTGGCGCCAGCGGTGCGCTTTGCGTGCGACGCCTACGTGAACTTCGCTGCCCAGGCGCCGTGGCAGGAGGCCGTTTGCTCCTCTTTGACCGAGATGTTCGCGCCGCAGATCCACAAGGACCGCCTGGCCACCTGGCCCACGCACTACCCGTGGATCGAGCCCGAAGGGCTGGCCTACTTCCGCAGCCGCATACCGCTGGCCAGTCGCGACGTGGAACACGGCCTGGCCGTGACGCTGGACCACTTCACCACCTGGGAAGGGCAGCAACGGGCGCTGGACATTCTGCAGTTCAAGCTGGACGTTTTGTGGACCATGCTGGACGCGATCGAAAAGGCCTGCCAATGAGCGACACCGCTGCCGCCCTGCCCGCCTGCCCGGCGTTGAGCCGCAGGTTCCGCCTGCAGTTTGAACCCGCGCAGGACCGCTGGGTGCTGCTCTACCCGGAAGGAATGGTGCAGCTCAACCCCAGCGCGGCAGAGATTCTGCGCCGCTGCGACGGGCAACGTCCCATCGCCAGCATCGTTGCGGAGCTGGAGCAGGCATTCTCGGTCCAGGGCATCGAATCTGATGTGCGTGCATTGCTGAGCGAGGGACAACGCCGTGGCTGGATCATCTGAAGAAACCCCCGTGACCCCACCCGGGCCGCCGCTTTGGCTGCTGGCCGAGCTGACCTACCGCTGCCCGCTGCACTGTGTGTTCTGCTACAACCCCACGAACTACACGCGCATCAAGGACGAGTTGACCACCGCGCAGTGGGTTGATGTGATGCGCCAGGCCCGCGCGCTGGGCGCTGCACAGATCGGTTTTTCCGGTGGCGAGCCGCTTTTGCGCGACGATCTGGTCGAGCTGGTTCAGGCCGCACACGACATGGGCTACTACACCAACCTCATCACCTCGGGGGTGGGCCTGACGGCCGAGCGCGCCAGGGCGCTGAAGGACGCAGGGCTGGACCACGTGCAGCTCTCGTTCCAGGATTCCACGCGGGAACTCAACGACTTCCTCAGCCACACGCGCACGTTCGAGCTGAAGCAGCGCGTGGCCAGGCTGATCAAGGAACACGACTGGCCAATGGTGATGAACTGCGTGCTGCACCGGCACAACCTGCCGCACGTGCGCAAGATCATCGACATGGCGGTGGCCCTGCAGGCCGAATACCTGGAACTGGCCAACACGCAGTACTACGGCTGGGCCTGGGTCAACCGCGACCACCTCATGCCCACCCGCGAAGAACTGCAGGCCGCCGAGGCCGAAGTGACGCGCTTCCGCGAAGAACAGGCCCAGGCTGGACGCACCGACTGCCGGGTGCTGTTCGTGGTGCCCGATTATTTTGAGGAACGCCCCAAAGACTGCATGAACGGCTGGGGGTCGGTGTTCCTGTCGGTGGCGCCCGACGGCGTGGCCATGCCTTGCCACAACGCGCGCGACCTGCCCGGCCTGGCGCTGCCGAGCGTGAAGACCACATCTGTGGCCGACATCTGGCAACGCAGCCAGGCTTTCAACGCCTACCGGGGCGACGCCTGGATGAAGCCGCCCTGCCGCAGTTGCGATGACCGCCACAAGGACCACGGCGGTTGCCGCTGCCAGGCTTTCATGCTGACGGGTGATGCGAGCAACGCCGACCCGGTCTGTTCCAAATCGCCCCACCACGAGAAGGTGGTGAACATCGTGCGGGACGCTCCCCGCAACCGGCACAAGCCCATTCTGTTCCGCAGCGACAACGAGTCGCTGCATCTGCATCGGGCTGGCTGAGCCAGCCCGCGCCCTCTCAAGGTTTGGTGCTGAGCACCCACCCCGCCAGCGCCTGCAGCTCCTGGGCCGACAGGCTCGGGTGCGCAGGCATAGGCACACGGCCCCACTTGCCTTTGGATCCGTACTGGATCGACTGAACCAGGCTGGCGGCCGCGTCCTTGTCGCCCCGGTATTTCTCGGCTACCGAAGCAAACGCCGGCCCCACGATCTTCTCGGTGGGGGAATGGCACGAATAACAGCCCGACGCCTTGGCCAGTGCTGCCATGTCGGTGGCAAAGGCCGGCGCTGCAAGGGCGGCAATGAGGAGAAGGCTGGCGGATTTCATGGGAGGTGTGTCGAATAAGGCTATGAAAAAAAGGGCCGCCCCGCAGGCCATGTGCATACCCTGGGGACGGCCCGGTAAAAGCCACCGGGCGCGGTGGCTTACTTCACGAGTTTGAACGTCCAGACGGAGCCGCCCTGCTCCAGGAAGTTGACCTTCTTGGCCACTTCACCACCCCACAGCGGCACGGCGCCACCCCAGCCGGAAACCACGCTCACGTACTGCTCGCCGTCTTGCTTCCAGGTGATGGGAGGCGCCACAATGCCGGAGCCAGTCTGGAACTGCCAGACGACCTTGCCCGTCTTGGCGTTGGCGGCCTTGAGGTAGCCTTCAGGCGTGCCCCAGAACACCAGGTCGTCTGTGGTCAGCACGCCACCCCACAGCGGCGCGCTGTTCTTCACTTCCCATTCGATCTTGCCGGTCTTGGGGTTGACCGCGCGCAAGGCGCCGATGTAGTCGTCGTACAGCGGCTTGATGGTGAAGCCCGCGCCCAGGTAGGCAGCGCCTTTCTTGTACGTGACAGGCTCGTTCCAGATCTCCATGCCCCATTCGTTGGATGGCACGTAGAACAGCCCCGTTTTCGGGCTGTAGGCCATGGGCATCTGGTTCTTGCCACCCAGGAAGCTGGGTGCCGAGAACACCACCTTGCCCTTCTTGCCATCGGCATCGGCGGTGGGGTCGCCGGGGCGGCCGTCTTCCGTGAAGTTCGGGCGGCCTGTCTTGATGTCGATACCGTTGGCCCAGGTGGTCTTGGTCACGAACGGGAAGGCGTTCTGGAGTTTGCCGTTTTCGGCGTCAATCACATAGAAGTAGCCGTTACGGTCGGCCTTGCCGCCCATGCGCTTGCCGTCCATGTCGAAGGTGACGAACTCGTTCACACCGTCAAAGTCCCAGCCGTCGTTGGGCGTGGTCTGGTAGTGCCACTTGATCTGGCCGGACTTCACGTCAATGGCCACGGTGGAGGCGGAATACAGGTTGTCACCCTTGCGCAGGTGGCTGTTCCACGGGCCGGGGTTGCCGGTGCCGAAGTAGGCCAGACCGGTCTTGGGGTCGTAGGTGCCGCCCAGCCAGGTGGCCGCGCCGCCGGTCTTCCACATTTCGCCCGGCCAGGAGGCGTTGGTGGTGCCGGTCACGCCGTTTTCCTTGCCGTCCTTGTAGCCCATGTGGCCTTCCACCACGGGGCGGGTCCACACCATCTTGCCGGTCTTGGGGTCGCGCGCTTCCACGCGGCCCACCACGCCGAATTCGCCACCAGACACGCCGGTGAGCAGCAGGCCTTCGGCAATGAGCGGCGCCGCCGTGTAACTGTAGCCAGCGGCGTAGTCATCGATCTTCTCGCGCCACACGACACGGCCGGTCTCCTGGTCCAGTGCCACGAGCTGGGCGTCCAGCGTGCCGAAGATCACCAGGTTGTCGTAAAGGGCGGCGCCGCGGTTGACCACGTCGCAGCAGGGCATGATGCCTTCGGGCAGGCGGTGTTCGTACTTCCACAGCTTCTTGCCGGTCTTGGCGTCCACCGCGAACAGGCGCGAATACGACGCGGTGACGAACATCTTGCCGTTGTGCACCAGCGGCTGTGACTGCTGGCCGCGCTGCTTTTCACCGCCAAACGACATGGACCACGCTGGCACCAGACGCGAGACGGTCTTGGTGTTCACGTCCTTCAGCGGCGAGTGGCGCTGTCCTTCAGGGCCGAGGCCGGAAATCAGCACGTCACCCGTGCTCTTGGCGTCGTTGACGATCATGGCGTCGGTCACCTGGGCGCCAGCTTGCGCGGCGGCCATCATGACCAAGATGCTCAGTAGTTTGCGTTTCACGTTGGGTCTCCTGCTCGTTCCTAGGTTATGGACATGCCACGCGGGTGCTGCGGGCTGATCGGGCCTGCACCTCGGGTGTGGCCGTACCTGGTTGGGCAACTTCCATGCCAATGGTCTCTGGCACGCAACAGTGTTCAAAGAGTGTTCAACACTGTTCAATATTGGGACAGGCGCCTGTTGGCGCGGATCACCTTTGCAACACTTTGCGTTCGCGAGCCGGGTACATCTGTGTCAGGGTGCGATGCCACTCGGCGGGCTGGGCGGCCCAATCGCGGTACTCAGGCGGCAGGGGCTCGTGCAGTACCTCGTTGAGGTCGGCGCCCGCCTGCGCGCGCTGCTGCATCCACCGGTCTGCCCAGCGCAGCCACGCCAGCGTCTGGTTGATGCCGCGCAGCCCCTCATGCACCGGGCCGTGGCTGGGCACCACGGTGCGGAACTGCCCCTGGGCATGCCACTGCTGCAGTGTTTGCAAGGCTGCGTCCCAGCGGCTGAAGTCTGCGTGCGGCGTAGTGGGGGCACGGTCGGCAAACACCAGCCCGCCCGCGAACAACACTCCGGTGCGGTGGTCGATCAGCACCAGATCGTCGCCCGTGTGGCCTTGCAAGCGCCGCAGTTCCAGTTCGTGTGCACCCAGGCGCCAGCGCCGCTCGCGGGCCTCGTGCGTGGCGGGCCGGGGCTCGGTGCCCTTCATCCAGTCGCCGCACAGGCGGTAGAGGTTGTCGGCGTAGGCCGCGCCCTCTGCACGCATGCCGGCCATGGTGCCGGGCAGCGCGCTCACAGGCACGTCGGCCCAGGCCTGGTTGCCAAAGAAGTAGTCCGGGTGCAGGTTGAGGTTGAAAACCTCGCGCACGGGCTGGCGGGTGACGCGCTCGATGGCCTGGCGCTGCTGCTCGCCATAGAGCCGCGACGGGCCGGTGTTGATCACAACCACGCCTTCCGTAGTCACGATGAACGCCGTGTTGATGATGTTGCAGCCGTTGGCTGGCAGGAAGTCGTCCACCGCGCCTTCAATCACCCAGGTGCCTTCGGCAATCTGCCGGGGCCGCAGACCGTAGTCGAGGTTGCCCAGCGAAGGCTGGCTGGCCCGCGTGTTTGGCGCGGCAACAGGGCCGACCTGGGCCAGGCATGCGGGCCCCGCCAGAGCAAGCAGCAGCGTCAGTTTGGCGGTGCGGCTCATGACTGGAGCACCTCGTCAATCCGCAGGCCGTTGTTGTCGCGGCCCTGCAGGCGCCAAGGCGCCTGGGACTGCATGGGCAACTCGAAGGTCAGCAACGGGTTTTCCGACACGGGTTCATGCAGCCCCAGCCGCCACAGCGGTGTGCCGGTGGCGTCGTGCAGGGCCAGCGTCTCCAGGTAAAAGGCCGGTATACCCGCTACCAACCCGGTATCCATGGGGTGCATGACGCGCAGGCGCAAGCGGCGGCTGCCATCAATGACGTTGAGGAAGAACCGCGCCTGCACCTGCCCCAGGGTGCGGCTCCAGGAACCGTCGGAGCGGGTCTGGCCGGGCACGGTGCAACCGCCGCCAGAAGCCTGCACCCAGGTCTGCCCCACATGCCAGCGGCCGTCGCGGGTGCGCACCAAGGCCCGCAGCGGCGAAGCCTGCTCCAGCTTGAAGCGAAACGCCAGCACCGGCAGGCTGCCCAGGGGTTCAAAGGTCAGGATGTGCCGCACAGGGTTGCGGTCGGCCACCAGTTCAATGCGGTCGATGCCCCCGCCCTGCCCAGCCACCGCGCGCGCGTCCAGCCACACCGGTACATTCATGGCGTCATCCGCAAACGCCGGGCCGCGTACCTGCACCTCCGGCGCAAAGCGCAGCGGCTCACCGCCGGTGAACGCTCGGCGTATGTCGGGCCACTGCATGGACCCCAACGGGTCGCCGCCGGTGTGGTCCACCCCGCCCTGCGCCCAGGACCGGCAAGAGAGGCTCAGCCCACCAGCCAGGGCGGCACGCAGGCCCAGGCGGCGCGTGTATGTCGGCTCCTTACCCATATACCTGCCCTTTCAAGCGGCGCCGCGCTGCTTCATCCAGCCGCGCTGCGGGTCGTAGCCCCACAGGGCCAGCCAGAAGAATGCGATGGCGCAGGCCAGCACCACCAGCGTGGCCTGCCCGTTGAACAGCCCGACCGAAGCGAACCGTATGGCCTCCACGGCGTGCGTGAAGGGGTTGAAGTCGGCCAGCTGGCGCAGCCACAGGGCACCCGCTTCCTCGAACTTCCACAGTGGGTACAGCGCCGAACTGATGAAGAACATGGGGAAGATGACGAAGTTCATGGTGCCCGCGAAGTTCTCCAACTGCCGCACGTACACCGAAAGCACCAGCCCCAGCGCCGCCAGCATGAGCGCCGCCAGGAACATGGCCAGCACCATGCCGGGCAATGCGGCCAGCGGCACCTCCACCCCAAACGCCCAGGCCAGCAGCAGAAAGGCCAGCATCTGCAGCAGCGACAGGCAAACACTGCCCAGCAGCTTGAACCCGAGCAGCACGCCCCGTGGCCAGGGCGCGGTGAGCAGCAGGCGCATCACGCCCATTTCGCGGTCGTACACCATGGACAGCGAACTCTGCATGCCATTGAACAGCGCCACCATGCCCAGCAAGCCGGGCAGGATGTAAACCGGGTACTCCACGTAGGTTTCGTAAGGCGGCACGATGGACACGCCAAATACGTTGTGGAAGCCTGCCGTGAACACCACGAACCACAGCAGCGGCCTGACCAGCGCCGACCCCAGGCGCGACGGCTGCCGCACGAAACGCTGGAGTTCGCGGCCCACCACGGCACGCAAAGCCCGTGCTGCGCCCAACAAGCCCGGCAAACCTGCTATCGGCTTTTGCATGGGCTCTCCTTTTCGTCCACGCCCAGCGTGTCCAGCACTTCGGTGGGGTGCAGCACGCCGTCCATCGGGGCCAGGCCCACCACGCCGTCACCATGGCTCAGGAACACAGGCTGGCGCAATTGGCCATCCCAGGCCCTGAAGCTCAGCACCCGGCCCTTGAAGCCGTCCAGCGTGATGTCGCCACCGCGCAGTGCTGCCAGATGCTCGGCGGCACTGCCCTTGGGGCGCTGCACCAGTGCTGCAGCAATGGCGCGCCCGGCCATCCAGGCAGCCCAGTCCTGCCCCACCATGCTGGCATGGGCTTGACGCCCGAAGCGCCGCGTCAACTGCGGCGCGCCATAGCGCTCCCACTGGGGGTGCCAGGCCAGCGCGCTCAAGCCACTGGCGCCCACCACCGGGCGCGGCTGGTTGGTGGCATAGGGCACGGTGCGGGCAAATTCGCCGTCTGCGTCCAGCACCACCACCACGTCGTGCTGGCGGTCGCTGGTCAGCAAGCGCACGTTGCCCAAGTCGCGCTGGCGTGGGTCACCGCTCAGGGCAAAGTCCCGTTGCGCCACCAGCTTCACCCCAAACCGCTTGGCAGACCGCTCAAAGGCCGTGCGCCAGGCGGCGTCGGCGTTGCTGCTGCCGTTGAGCACCAGCGCCTGCGTCCAGCGCTGTGCGGCCAGGTACTGCGCCAGGGCGTCGCTCAGCATGGCCCGGCTGGGGTAGGTGTGCAGCAGCTGCCGGGCACAGCCCTGGGCGCGCAGGGTGTCGTCGTCGCTGCTGGCGTTGAACACC
Organism: uncultured Macromonas sp.; assembly: GCA_946481585.1. The sequence continues at coordinate 11,281 of CAMLOF010000048.1, forward strand.
ACCACATCGCCCAGCGTGGCGGGGGCCTGGGCCACCAGGGCCTGCAGCAGCGAGGCAGGCAAGTCGCTCACCAGGTAACGCACCCGCTGCGTCTTCATTTGCGCCAGCGCGGCGGGCAGGTCCTTGGCTTCGCGCACGCGCAGTTCGCTCACCTGCATCTGCAGGCCCAGGGTGCCCAGTTCGTAGGCAGAATCCGCCGCCGCCAGCTTCACACCCTCCACGGCGCGCGACACGGGGTGCCCCGGGTAGGCCCGCTCCACCCTGCGCGGGGCGTAGCGCGGGTCGCCATCCAGCGAAACCACGCCCACGGTCACCGCCTGGGCCTGGGTTTGCGCCAGGGTGTGCAACGGCGCGGCGGCCAGTACCCAGCCCAGCGCCAATGCGGCCCCGACCAGCGTCTGCCGCAAGCTGCGGCCGGTCATGGCGACACCAGCACCGAATGCGGCACCCGGCCCGCGGGCACGCTGCGCACGGCCTTGGCCTTGTCACCGGAAACATCCACCACCGTCATGTCGTCAGACAGGCCGTTCACCACGTACATCGTCTTGCCTGTCGGGTCCAGGTCCACACCCCAGGCACGCTTGCCCGCCAGCACCAGTTGCCGCACCTTGCGTGTGGCCACGTCCACCTGCGCCACGTGGTTTGCCCGGCCCAGGCCCACCCACACGGTCTTGCCGTCCTTGGCCAGCACCATGCCCACGGGCATGATGTCCGACGCCCGCATGCCCGGCACCTTGAAGACGATGGTTTCCTTCACGGCCTGGGTTTTCAGGTCGATCACGCTGACCGAACTGCTCAGCTCGTTGCTCACCCAGATCTCGTCCTGCCCCACCGCCACAAAGCGCCGGGGGCGCTTGCCCACCTTGATGTCCTTGACCACCTTGCGCGCCGTCAGGTCCACCACGTGAACCAGACTGCCCACCTCGGAAGTGACGTAGGCCAGCTTGTTGTCGGGGGTGACGTAAACGCCTTCCGGCTCGCCTGCCGTGGGCACCGAGAACAGGCGCTTGCCGCTTCTCATGTCATAGGCGGCCATCACGTTCTCTTCCTCGATGGAGACGTAAATCACCCCCTGGTCGCTGGAGAAACCGAAAATCTCGGGGCTGTCGCCCAGGCCCATGCGGCCGACCATCTTGCGCGTGCGCAGGTCCACCACACCCAGCTCGTTGCTGTTGCCGCAGCACACATACAGGGTCTTGCCGTCGCGGCTGAATTCCATGTGCCGCGGGCGTTCGCACACGTCAATCTCGCCCAGGCGGTTGCCCTGCGTGTCGAACATGTAGATGCGGTTGTCCTTCTCGCTGGTGACGTAGAGTTCCGATGCCCCAGCCGCCTGTGCGGACCACAGCAACCCGCTGGCGAATGCGAGAGCCCCAACGGCAAGGCGATGGCGCGGCTTGCGACGATGAATGTTCATGGCAGTTGTCTCCTTCTTCGGTTTGGCGGTGCCGCTGGGCGCGAACACCATGTCTGCCAACAACAGGGCAAAAACCGTGCCGGGCCTGTTGGAACGGAAATTGCGTGCCCCACCGGCACCATGACCGACACAGACCACCCCGGCCAGCTACCCCTGCACGGCAGCGGCCTGCACAAGAGCTATGGCAGCAAAAAGGCGCTGGCGGGGGTGGACGTGCAGTTGCAGGCCGGGGAATTCCACGCCCTGCTCGGCCCCAACGGCGCGGGCAAGTCAACGCTGCTGCAACTGCTCACCGGCCTGTTCAACCCAGACCAGGGCAACATCCGCGTGATGGGTGAAGACCTGCGCCGCCACCCCGCCCGTGCGCTGGCACACATTGGCGTGGTCTTCCAGCAGCCAGCGCTGGACTTGAACCTGAGCATCGAGTCCAACCTGCTGTTCCATACCGACCTGCATGGCCTGCCCCGGGCACTGGCACGCCAGCGCATCGCCCAAGGCCTGCAACTGATGGGCCTGGACGCCGACCCCCGCCAGCGGGCCGAAACCCTGTCTGGCGGCATGCGCCGCAAGGTGGAACTGGTGCGGGCCTGGCTGCACCGCCCCGCCGTGCTGCTGATGGACGAAGCCACCGCTGGGCTGGACCCTGCCTCGCGCGTGCAGTTGCTGCAAAGCGTGAGCGCCCTGTGCAAACGCGAAGGCACGGCGGTGCTGTGGGCCACCCACTTGCTGGACGAAGCCGAAATGGCCGACAGCCTGACGCTGCTGGACAAGGGGCGTGTGCTGTTCAGCGGCAGCCATGCCGCCTTTGTGCAACAAGGCGGTGGCGGCGGGTTTCAGGACGTGGCGATGCGGATGCTGGGTGTGGCAGGTGCTGTTTAGCTGCTTTCGAGGTGAGCCGTAATGTCACCTGCAAAGCACCCCGAGGAAGGGCCAGCCGCCGCCAGCTGCTTGGTCATAGGCTGGGATTCAAGACCCGCCCAAACGCGAGGTGAGCCACACTCTGAGAATCCATTGCGGCGATAAAAACGGCGCGCTGTTCGTGTGCTGTTCAAATGCAGCACCTCAATGCCGCGAGCCAAGGCCGCAGCCTCTGCCGCCCGCAAAAGAGATTTGCCAACACCCTTGTGCAGGGCATGGGGCACGACGTAGCAGAGCGCAAGCTCATCGCCAGAAAGCAGAACGGCACCAAGCATGCGGCCGGCCTCTTCCGCAACAAGCGCCATCGACGCGGGAACGGCAAGCCATTTCTCTACGTTGTCCACCGTCTTGTTCGCAAGCCAACGTTCAATGACTGCAGGGTCACCCTGGTGGTCTGCTTTGCAGCAGCCAGCAATCGACTGCCGAATCACGTCACAGATGGCGGCAGCGTCTGCAGCGTTGGCCGGGCGTATGTTCATGTGCATGCTCGCAACTGGATTGGTACCACTGAATGCCGCACACGTATCGCACACGGACAGTTTTCCCCATACAGGGTCTACCACTGCCCGCTCCACTTCGTGACGCGGCCAGAGGCAGTCTGTCACATCGAAGCAGCCGTGCACATCCCCTGTTTAGGGGA
>CAMLOF010000049.1 GCA_946481585.1 uncultured Macromonas sp.
ATGTCACGGTAGTCCTGCAGGCGCAGGTCTGCACGCCCAACCGCCCCCGCACGCTGCAGCCTTCGGGAGGCGTAGTCCAGTTGCTCCACCGACAGCGTCACCCCTGTCACGCTGGCATCAAACTCCAGCACGGCCTTTTCGGCCAGTGCGCCCCAGCCGCAGCCAATCTCCAGCACCCGGTCTCCTGGCCGAACCCCGGCCATGCGCAGCGCACGCCGCACCTTGGCATGCTGTGCCTGCACCAGATCACCGTCGCGCTGGCCGTCAAACCACGCCGACGAGTAGTTCATCGTCGGGTCGAGCCACAGCGCGTAGAAGGCATTGCCCAGGTCGTAGTGGGCGTGGATGTTCTTGCGGCTGTTGCTGCGCGTGTTGCGGTTGAGCAGGTGCCGAATGCGATACAGCAGCCTACCCGCCCAACTGCCATAGATGACGCCTTCCAAAGCCTGCCGGTTGACGAGGAACAACCGCAGCAACTCAGGCAGGTGCGGCGTGCTCCAGTGGCCTGCAATGTAGGACTCGGCAAATCCTATGTCGCCAGACTTGAGCACAGCCGAGCACACACGCCAGTCGTGCATGTGAAGCACAGCATGCGGCTCGTCGCCATTGGCTGGGCCGAAATGCTGGATCTGGCCATCAGGCAGCTGCACACTCAGGCTACCGCGGCTCAACCTTTGCAGAAGACGAAATACCGCGCGCCCTGCAGCAGGTGTTCCCTGCGGCAGTTCAAACACGCTGGTGCGGCTCATTGGGGTCGTGGAGCTGTTCATGTCTGTTCCTGAGCGAATGCAAAAGGTTCGGATGTGTTCATTGCGTCACGAAGGACTCGGGCGGTTCGGGCTTGCTGCGAAAGCCCACTCGCTTGGCCCAGAGCTTGAGCGCCTGCCAGTGGATGCGGGCCACAACCATCAGCGTCATGGCTGGATACCCCCAGAGAGCGCGGCGCAGGCTCCGGTTGGTTACGGGCTCCAGCACACCGCTCACGCTGGTCTGCAGCAACACACCCTGTTCGTCGTCGTGGTCTATGCGCACCACCGTGCACGGCTTGCCATGGCGCTCCGCGTGCATGAAACGGAAGCGGTAGCGCCCCTCCACGCCGCAAAAGGGCGACACATGGAACACCTTGGTGGCCTGGACCTCTGCACCCTGCCCGGGGCTGTCCAACAGGTAACAGTGGCGCTCCCCGAAAGTGTTGTTCACCTCCGCCAGCACGGCGCGCAGGGTGCCGTCCGCCCGGTGGCAGTACCAGAAGCTCACCGGCTTGAATGTGTGCCCCAACACACGGGGGTAGCAATGCAGCCACACTTCGCCATCGGCGTCGTCTACGCCATTCGCCCGCAGCACCTCTTCCAGCCACGCCAGGGCCCCACCTGCCTCCGGCCCTCTGCCGTCACCGTGATCCCGGTCATGGAAGCTGATCGCCGCCCAACGGTTCAAAGGCAAACGCCCAGACTCCCGCTTTAGTGCACGCATGGGCAGCATGAGGAAGCAAGTGGGGTAGACAAAGGCGTTGCGGCGCGGGCGCAGCCGCGTGTGGCGCACCTCGCCAAAACCCAGGTGGGGCAGGGGCGGCAGGTTCACACAGTCTCCCCGGCTGCAACGTGGAGCTGGCTCAGCAGCGCCCTGGCCGCCGCCAGCCCCGACTTCAGACCGTCTTCATGGAAGCCATACCCGGCCCAGGCGCCGCAGAACCACGTGCGCTCCCGCCCTTGCAGGTCCGCCACACGTGCCTGCGCCTGCACAGCACCCAGATCAAACACCGGGTGGGCATACTCGAACTCAGCCAGAATGCTTGACGGATTGATGGCCCTGACTGGGTTGAGCGACACGATCACCGGTTGGGCAAAAGGCAGAGGCTGCAACCGGTTAAGCCAGTAGTGCAGGCAAACGCGCGCAGACTCGCGGCCATCGTCGGCTGCACGCTCGTAGTTCCAGGCAGCCCATGCCTTGGAGTTGCCGGGCATCACAGTGGTATCTGTGTGCAACACCGCCCTGTTCGCTTGGTAACGTATTGCACCAAGCACGTCCAACTCGGCGGTTGTGGGCTGCCCCAGCAAAGCCAGCGCCTGGTCAGAATGGGTGGCCAGCACCACGTGATCGAAGTGCTCCACACCCCCATCCGTGAACACCCTCACGCCCTGCGCGTCACGTTCAATTCTTTGAACCGGTGTGCTCAGCCGAGCGTCGGCAAGCCCCGCCACAATCTTGCGCACGTAGTTGCGCGAGCCGCCCTCTACGGTGTACCACTGCGGCCTGCGCGTCACCTGCAGCAGACCGTGGTTGTGGCAGAAACGGATCATCGTGGCCACGGGAAAGCGCAACATCTGGTCGGTTGGGCAACTCCAGATGCAGCCGAGCATGGGCAGGAAGTACCAATCACGGAAGGCCTCACCAAAGCGGTGCCTGACCAGAAACTCTCCCAGAGGTTGCAGCAAGTCTGCGTCGCGGTTTTCGCGGGCAAGCCTTGTGCACAGGGCGTTGAAGCGCAGCAGGTCCTTCAGCATCCCCAGAAAGCGCGGGCTCACCAGGTTGCGGCGCTGAGCAAATACGGTGTTCAAGTCGCTGCCACACCACTCCAAGGGCTTCGCACCACCTGCCCCAGGCACCTGCACCGAAAAGGACATGTCAGACGGTGCCACCTGCACCCCCAACTCCGCGAACAGCGCGATGAGATTGGGGTAGGTGCGTTCGTTATAGACCAGGAAGCCCGTGTCCACGCCGTGGGTGACAGTTTCACCATCAACGCCCGGCAGGGTCACATCCACTGTGTTGGCATGCCCGCCAAAGTGCGCACCCGCCTCAAAAAGCGTGACATGCGTGCTGTTGCGCAGGGTGTGCGCCGCCGCAAGCCCGGCAATGCCTGACCCCACGACCGCCACCCGTATTGGCCTGTCCCGGTTTTCGCCTGCCGCGAACTGTCCCTGTGCCTTGTACATAGCAACACCTTATTTGTCCTAGACAAACCAAAGTATCCTACAATTCCAGCAAACGGTAAACCGCCGTTCAAAAAACCCGCACACAGTCATGAACACCCAGCCACCGGCGCCCGGTTCAGAGCCAACCTTGTCTATTGCAGACGTGGAGCGTGACACTGGACTACTCAAGGACACATTGCGCGTCTGGGAGCGGCGTTATGGCTTCCCCACGCCGGGGCGTGACGCGCACGGTGAACGACGTTATGACGGGGCACAGCTGCACAAGCTGCGGCTCATCAAGCGTCTGCTGGACGCAGGCCACAGACCGCACCAGGTGGTCCCCCTGGGCACGGCTGAGCTGGCTGAACTGGTCCAAAAGATTCCAGCAGCCAGCACCTGCCAACCCATGGAAAGTGCGGCAAACCCCTTGGTTGAGGAATGGCTGCGCGGGCTCAAGGACAACCGCACCGAGGTGCTGCGGCGCTCACTTGAGGACCATCTTCTTCGGCATGGGCTGGCCTCTACCATCGAAGACTTCATCTCCCCCACCAGCATGGCGGTTGGGCAGGCCTGGTTGCTGGGTGAGCTCTCGGTCTTTCAGGAACATCTGCACACCGAGATCGTGCAAAGCGTGTTGCGCGAGGCCTTGGCGGTGCTTGACAAGCAGACCGTGCCCGCCCCCCACGCGCCGCGTGTGCTGCTGACCACCTTACCCGACGAGCAGCACGCGATGGGTTTGCTGATGGCCGAATGCTTTCTGGCTCTGGAGCGCTGCGAACGTTTCCCCCTGGGCGCATGCACACCACTGACCGATGTGGTCAACGCTGCCCGGCAATTGAAAGTGGACGTCGTGGCCCTGAGCTTCAGTGCCCATCAGCCCCCGAACGATACGGTTTCGGGGCTGCGGCAACTGCGGGAACAGTTGCCCGAAGATGTGGCTTTGTGGGTGGGAGGTGGCGCCCCGGTGCTCTACTCTCGACGCCTGCCCAAAGGCATCAGCGCCTTGCGCAAGGCGCGTGACCTGGGGCCGCTCGTGTCCGCATGGCGGCGCGACAGGGCGGGCCGCTGAATCGCTCAGGATTTCAGGCGCATCTCGGCCGCGCGGGCATGCGCCTGCAGACCTTCACCATGCGCCAGCACCGAGGCAATCTGCCCAAGGCGCTGGGCACCTGCCTCGCTCACTTCGATCAGGCTGCTGCGTTTCTGGAAGTCGTACACCCCCAGTGGCGAACTGAAGCGCGCCGTGCCGCTCGTGGGCAGCACGTGGTTTGGGCCCGCGCAATAGTCACCCAGGCTCTCGCTGGTGTAGGCCCCCAGGAAGATGGCGCCGGCATGCTTGAGCAACGGCTCCCAGCGGTGCGGCTCCCGTGAAGAGACCTCCAGGTGCTCGGGCGCTATACGGTTGCTGATGGCGCAGGCCTCTTCCATGTCGCGCGTCAAGATCATGGCGCCCCGGCCATTGAGACTCTTGGCAATGATCTCGGCGCGCGGCATCTGGGGCAGCAGGCGGTCGATCTCGCGCTGAACAGCCTCAATGTAGGCTGCGTCCGGGCACAGCAGAATGCTCTGCGCCAGTTCATCGTGTTCGGCCTGGCTGAACAGGTCCATGGCCACCCAGTCGGGCGGGGTTGTGCCATCGGCCAGCACCAGGATTTCGCTGGGGCCAGCGATCATGTCGATGCCCACCGTGCCGAACACGTGCTTCTTGGCACTGGCCACGTAGGCATTGCCCGGGCCGGTGATCTTGTCCACCTGCGGCACCGTCTGCGTGCCATAAGCCAGAGCAGCCACAGCCTGGGCGCCGCCGATGGTGAAAGCGCGGCTCACGCCCGCCACATAGGCTGCAGCCAGCACCAAAGCGTTCTTTTCGCCACGCGGCGTGGGCACCACCATGATGATGTCCTGCACGCCAGCCACGTGAGCGGGAATGGCGTTCATCAGCACGCTGCTGGGGTAGGCTGCCTTGCCGCCCGGCACATAGATGCCGACGCGGTCCAGCGGCGTCACCTTCTGGCCCAGCAGAGTGCCGTCCTCGTCTCGGTAGGTCCAGCTTTCACCACTGGCCTTCTTCTGCCGCTCATGGTAGCGGCGCACACGTTCTGCCGCCTGGCTCAACGCCGTGCGCTGGGCCGCGGACAGTGCCTCGAAGGCGGCACGCAATTCGTCCTGGGTCAGTTCCAAGTGGGCCATGCCGGCCGCTTCCAAGCCATCGAAGCGCCGCGTGTACTCCAGCACCGCGCTATCGCCCCGCGTCTTCACGTCCGCCAGAATGGCGGCCACACGCTGCTCGATCTCGGCATCCGTGTCGGCAGCCCAGTGCAGGCGCTGCTGAAAACGGGTTTCGAAATCAGCGTCCGTGGTGCGCAAGAAGAGCGGCGTGGCTTTCATCATGACGTGGCCTTGGCAAAAGCGTCCAGAATGGGGCGCAGCATGTCGCGTTTGACCTTGAGTGCGGCCTGGTTCACCACCAGGCGCGACGAAATGTCCATGATCTGCTCCACCTCCACCAGGTGGTTGGCCTTGAGCGTGTTGCCGGTGGACACCAAGTCCACGATCGCATCGGCCAAGCCGGTCAGCGGTGCCAGCTCCATGCTGCCGTAGAGCTTGATGAGGTCCACGTGCACACCCTTGCTGGCAAAGAAGTCACGTGCAATGGCCACGTACTTGGTGGCCACCTTCAGACGCGCACCTTGTCGCACTGCGCTGGCATAGTCAAAGTCCGCGCGCACGGCCACGCTCATACGGCATTTGGCAATCTTCAGGTCCAGCGGCTGGTACAGGCCCACGTTGCCCGCACCGCCCCACTCAGCCTCGTGTTCCAACAGGGTGTCCTTGCCGCACACGCCCAGGTCGGCACCACCGTACTGCACATAGGTGGGCACGTCAGAGGCGCGCACCAGCACGACCTGCACGTCGGGCCGGTTGGTCGGCAGGATCAGCTTGCGGGATTTTTCGGGGTCTTCCAGCACTTCGATGCCCGCCGCACGCAACAGGGGCAGCGTTTCCTCGAAGATGCGCCCTTTGGACAGGGCCAGGGTCAGGCGAGCCTGCGTCATGGCATTCTTTCAATGTCGGCGCCCAGGGCGCGCAGTTTCACTTCCATCTGGTCGTAGCCACGGTCCAGGTGGTAGATGCGGTCCACCACGGTCTCGCCCTCGGCCACCAGGCCAGCAATCACCAGGCTGGCCGAGGCACGCAGATCGGTCGCCATCACTGCAGCGCCCGACAGGCGCCCCGTGCCGTCCAGGCCTTCAACCACGGCCACTCGTCCATCGATATGGATCTTGGCGCCCAGTCGCTGCAGTTCCTGCACGTGCATGAAGCGGTTTTCAAAAATGGTTTCCGTCACGCTGCTGGCGCCTTGGGCCACCACGTTCAATGTCATGAACTGCGCCTGCATGTCAGTGGGGAAGCCAGGGTACTCGGTGGTACGGAAGGTCTGCGCCTTCAATGCAGGCGCCCCGGGCGACGCCACTCGAATGCCGTCGGGCAAAGGCTCAACGGTCACACCCGCGTCGCGCAGCTTGTCGATCACAGCGTCCAGATGGTCGGCCCGCGCGTGGTGCAGCAACGCCTCACCACCTGTGGCCGCAACGGCACAAAGGAAGGTGCCCGCCTCAATGCGGTCAGCCACAACGGTATGGTCACAGCCGTCCAGCCGCTCCACACCCTGAATACGGATGCGACTGGTGCCGTGCCCTTCAATGCGGGCGCCCATCTTGATGAGCATCTCCGCCAGGTCGGTCACCTCGGGCTCCTGCGCGGCGTTCTCCAGGATGGTTTCACCCTCTGCCAGCGCCGCGGCCATCAGGAAATTCTCTGTGCCGGTGACGGTGATCATGTCGGTGGTGATCCGCGCGCCCTTCAGCCGCGTCTGCCCTGCAGGAAGCTGCGCCAGCATGTAGCCGTGCTCCACCACAATTTCTGCACCCATGGCCTGCAAGCCCTTGATGTGCTGATCCACCGGGCGCGACCCAATGGCACACCCCCCAGGCAGCGACACCTTGGCACGACCAAAGCGAGCCAGCAGCGGCCCGAGCACCAGCACAGACGCACGCATGGTCTTCACCAGCTCGTACGGAGCCACCGGATCGATGGGCGTGGCGGCCTGCAGCGTGAAACCACCCCGCTCGCCATGCGCCTGCGTCTGTACACCCATGTTTTCAAGCAGGTGCCGCATCGTGGCAACGTCGCGCAGCCGCGGTACGTTGCGCAACATCACAGGCTGGTCGGTCAACAAGGCCGCACACAGTTCCGGCAAGGCTGCGTTCTTGGCGCCAGAGACCACAACCTCCCCGTTAAGGGGGCGTCCACCACGAATACGAAGCTTGTCCATCGGTCAGCCTTGCTGTTGCACCGCCCACTCGGCAGGTGTGTAGGTTTTCATCGACAAAGCGTGCACCTCGTCAGTGTGGATGCGTTGACCCAGCGTGGCATACACCAGCTGGTGCCGGGCAATCAAGCGCTTGCCCTCAAAGGCGGCAGACACGATCACGGCTGCCCAGTGGCGGCCGTCGCCCGAGACTTCAAGGTGTTCACAGGCAAGGCCCGTGGCGATGAGGGATTGCAATTCGTCGGAAGTCATTTTCAGCGTCAGTGCCTGATCTTGTAGCCCGTGCGCAGCAGGTGCATGGCAATGCCCCCCACCACCAGGAAAGCCACCCCCACGATGCCCAGACTCAGCCAGGGTGACACGTCGCTGCGCCCGAAGAAGCCGTAGCGGAACCCGTCGATCATGTAGAAAAAGGGGTTGAGGTGGCTGACCTTCTGCCAGAACGGCGGCAGGGAGTGGATGGAATAGAAAACGCCGCTGAGGAAGGTCATCGGCATGATGATGAAGTTCTGGAAAGCCGCCATCTGGTCGAATTTCTCCGCCCACAGCCCGGCGATCACACCCAGGGAGCCTAGCAAAGCCGCGCCAAGCACACTGAACACGACAATCCACAACGGCGCCACGAAGGAAAGGTCAGCCACCCAGAACGTGACAAGCAACACACCCAGCCCAACCACCAACCCGCGTACGATGGACGAACCCACGTAGGCGACGAACCAAGCGCGGTGCGACAGCGGCGCCAGCAGAATGAAGACCAGGTTGCCCATGATCTTGCTCTGGATCAGGCTGGACGAGCTGTTGGCGAACGCGTTCTGCAACACGCTCATCATGATCAGCCCGGGCAACAGGAAAGCGGTGTAGCTGACCGTGCCATAGACCTTGACGTGGTCTTCCAGCACATGGCCGAAGATCATGAGGTAGAGGATGGCCGTCATCACGGGCGCGGCCACCGTCTGGAAGCCCACCTTCCAGAAGCGCAGCACCTCTTTGTAGAACAGGGTCTGCCAGCCGCTCATGCTGCCACCTCCGGCTCAGTGGAAGCAGGCACAGCCCTGCGGCTGCCCGTCAGGTCCAGGAACACGTCTTCCAGGTCGGCTTTGGTGATCTCGATGTCCTCCACGGGCACGCCGGCCTCACGCACCCGGGCAAGGATGCGCTCAACCTCCAGGGCGTCATGCGCAGGCAACTGCACAAACCGCCCCGTCACGCGTGCCTGAGCGGCCAGATCTGCTGGAAGCGACGCATCGGTCTTGAAGCGCAGCACATTGGCCGAAGCCCGCTTCAACAGCTCAGAAGTCTTCTCCAGCGCCACCAGTTCGCCCTGCTTCAGCATGGCAATGCGCCCACACAGGGCTTCGGCCTCCTCCAGGTAGTGCGTGGTGAGCAACACCGTACTGCCCTGCTTGTTGAGTTGGGAGATGAACTGCCACAGCGTCTGGCGCAATTCCACATCCACACCCGCCGTGGGTTCGTCCAGCACGATGACTGGGGGACGGTGCACCAGCGCCTGTGCCACCAGCACGCGGCGCTTCATGCCGCCTGAAAGTTGGCGCATGTTGGCGTTGGCCTTGTCGGCAAGACCCAGCCCGTCCAGCAGTTCGTCGATCCACGCCGCGTTGTCACGGATGCCAAAGTAGCCCGACTGGAACCGCAGCGCCTCGCGCACGGTGAAAAAGGGGTCGAACACCAGTTCCTGGGGCACCACGCCCAAGCGGCGGCGCGCCTGGGCAAAATCGGCTTGAACGTCAGCGCCGTGCACCTTCACATGGCCGGAACTGGCGCGAGAGAGGCCCGCCAATATGCTGATGAGCGTGGTCTTGCCCGCGCCATTGGGCCCGAGCAGGCCGAAGAATTCCCCGGGCTCGATGTCAAAGCTCACGCCCTTGAGGGCTTGCAGCTCTCCACGGGGAGTGACGTAGGTCTTGGAAACGTTCTGGAATGAAACGGCGGACATGGGCCCAAGATTTTACTCGGGCAGCAATTCGCTCACCCCGTAGAGGGTCGCCAGGTCGCGCAGACGAGATGGCATGCCGTTCACTTCCAGCACACCGCCACGCGACACCACCGCACGCCGCACGCCCAGCAACAAAGCCAGCACGGAGGAGTCGAAGTCCGTCAACGCTGACGCGTCAATGCTGACACCCGCCCCGGCCGAAAGCGACGCACCGTTGAGTTGTGCGACACATTTCGCAAGGAAACCGTCGGCGTCGGCGTGAATCAGACGCGCAGGCAATGCGGGTAGCGTTTGCACCATCAACTGGCCTTCGCGGCGTTGGTGCGGTTGCGCTCAACCAAGGATGCGATCAGGCCGTCAATGCCTTTGGCATTGATCTCCTGCGCGAACTGGCCTCGGTAGGTCTCGACCAGCCAGACGCCCAGCACGTTGATGTCGTAGACCTTCCAGCCGTTCGCCGTTTTTTCCAGACGGTAGTCCAACTGCACCGGATCACCCTTGCCACGAACCTCGGACCGTACAACCACCTCCGTGTCTTCCGGGCGGGAACGCGAGGGCTTCAGCGTGAGCGTCTGGTCCTTCAGTTGCGAGAGAGCACCCGCATAGGTGCGCACCAGCAAGGTCTTGAACTCCTCCTGGAGCCTTTGCTTCTGCTCCGGCGTGGCCTGACGCCAGAAGCGGCCGACAGCGGACGCCGTCATCCGCGTGAAATTGACGTGCGGCATGATCTTGGTGTCCACCAATGCCACCACCTTGGCCAAGTCACCTGCCTGGATGGCCCGGTCGTTCTTGACCTGCTCGATGAGTTCACCGGCAATGCGCTGGATCAGCGCCTCGGGTGTCTCAGCTTGAGCCCAGGCCAACGGCAGGTTGGCGGACAAGGCGAAGGCGCCAACGGCGGCGAGCCACGCCCGGCGGGGGAGATGGTTGAACTTGCTATCGGTCATAACTTCCTCCTGTGGTGGTCGGCGCAAAACGCGTCAACTCACCCCTTGGTGGGAACAACGAGGCCACCGGTTCCACCGGTTTACACCTTGTCACCCCTGATTCATTCGTCGTAACGTTCTTCCTTGGTGCCACCGTTGATCTGGCTCTGGCGGCGCTGCAGGTACGCATCCCGCGTGAAGGTGTACTTGTCCAAGGCAGCTTCGTCGATCAGCTCCCCTGCCCTCAACAGCCCGGCGCGAGTGTCTGTGGCACGCAGCACGTAAAGCGAGTTGCGTGTGGGCACGTGGTCCACGCCCTGCGAAACCATGTCGCCTTGCGTGTCCACGACCAAGCCGGTTGCATCACGCACCGAAGAAGGCCCAAAGAACGGCAGCACAAGATAGGGGCCCGACGGCACGCCCCAGCGCCCCATGGTCTGGCCGAAATCTAGCGTGGTGCGCTCAAGACGCATCTCGGTGGCAATATCGAGAATGCCACCCAGACCAAAGAAGGTGTTCACGTTGAAACGCATGAAGTTCTCGGCCGCCTCGCGCGGGCGGAACTGCAGCAGCGCATTCACGGCCGACCACGCGTCCCGCAGGTTGGCGAAGAAATTGTTCACACCTGTGCGAACCGGCCTTGGCAGGGTCTCCTGGTAAGCCGTGGCCACCGGCTTCATCACCGCCTCGTCCACACCATCGTTGAAGCGGCTGACCGTGCGGTTCAGCGGCTCCAGCGGGTCTTGCGGGTTCGCATTCGGCCCCGTGGCACAACCAGCGAGCAACACCGTTCCCAAACAAACGGCAAGCACACCACCCCGCCAACGTTCGATATTCATGTCAACTCCCCTGTTCAAGATGAACCCTCTCATTTGGCTGCCGTGTCACCCGATTCGGCCGCCTTGTTGAAAAGGAACTGACCGATGAGGTTTTCCAGAACGATCGCCGACTGCGTCTGAGTAACGACGTCGCCCTGCTTGAGGTTGTCTTCCGCACCACCCGGCTCGATGCCCACATACTGCTCCCCCAGCAGGCCGCTGGTCAAGATTTTGAGTGAGCTGTCTTTCGGAAAGGCGTAGCGCGACTCCAACGCCAACACCACGTTGGCCTGGAAGGACTTGTCATCGAACCCGATCGACTCGACGCGCCCCACCACCACACCGGCACTGCGCACCGCTGCCTTTGGCTTGAGGCCTCCAGCGTTGTCGAAACGGGCCGTGACGCGGTAGGTCGGCTCGAAGCTCAGGTTCAGCAGGTTGGCCGCCTGAAGCGCCAGGAACAGGATGGCTGCGCCGCCGATGACGACGAACAAACCCACCCAGACATCGATCTTGGAGCGTGGCACTGGCTCTCTCCTTCAAATGGTGAACATCATGGCGGTCAGGATGAAATCCATGCCCAGCACAGTGAGCGACGCCACGACCACGGTACGGGTGGTGGCGCGCGAAACCCCCTCAGGGGTCGGGTGGGCCTCGAAGCCCTGCAGCAAGGCGATGAATGTGACGGCAATCCCGAACACGATGCTTTTGATGATGCCGTTGCCCACGTCGGACCACACATCCACACCACCCTGGATCTGACTCCAGAAGGCACCGCCGTCAACACCGATCATGAGCACACCAACGACCCAGCCGCCGATGATGCCCATGGCACTGAACACCGCCGCCAGCAACGGCATGGTGATCACTCCAGCCCAGAAACGCGGTGCCAGCACCCGGTCCACCGGGTCCACGGCCATCATCTCCATCACGCTGATCTGTTCGCCTGCCTTCATCAGGCCGATCTCGGCGGTAAGCGACGTGCCCGCGCGGCCTGCAAACAGCAAGGCCGTGACCACAGGCCCAAGCTCGCGAACCAGGCTGAGCGTGACCAGCAAGCCCAGCGCCTCGGACGAGCCGTAACGCTGCAGCGTGTAATACCCCTGCAGACCAAACACGAAACCCACGAACAGCCCCGACACGGCGATGATCGCCAGGGAATAGTTGCCGAGGAAATGGATCTGGTCGCGGATCAGCCCGAAACGGCGCCAGCTGCCCCAAGACCCGAGGAACAAGCGGGCAAACAGACGCGCCCCCAAGCCAAGATCGGCCAGCTTGGAGCGCATGGCCAAGCCCACGTGGGCAGGATGCCAGCGGTTCATGAAAGCCTCCCTGCACCCAGAAACTCTCCATTCGGGCCGAAGTCGTCGGCCACCGGGGCTGCGGGGTAGTGGAAACGCACCGGACCTTCCGGCGACGCGGTGACGTACTGGCGGATCAGCGGGTTGTCACTGCGGCGCACTTCGTCAGGGGTGCCCTGCATGGCCACCTTGCCGTTGGCCAGCACGATGATGTGGTCCGCCACCTGGAAGGTGGACTCCAGCTCGTGCGAGACCATGATGCTGGTGAGCCCCAGCGTGTCATTGAGCTGGCGGATCAGGCGAGCCGCCGTGCCCAGCGAAATCGGGTCCAGGCCGGAAAACGGCTCGTCGTACATGATGAGTTCCGGGTCCAGCGCAATGGCCCGCGCCAGCGCCACCCGGCGTGCCATGCCACCGGAAAGCTCGCTGGGCATCAGGTGACGCGCGCCACGCAGGCCCACCGCATGCAGCTTCATCAGCACGATGTCGCGGATCAGCGGCTCTGACAGGCTGGTGTGCTCGCGCAAGGGGAAAGCGACGTTGTCGAACACGTTCTGGTCGGTGAACAGCGCACCGAACTGGAACAGCATGCCCATGCGCCGGCGCATGGCATACAGGCCCTTGCGGTCGAGCACGCCCACGTCCTGGCCGTCGAACAGCACCTGCCCGCTCAGGGCCTTGTTCTGGCCGCCGATCAGGCGCAGCATGGTCGTCTTGCCGCCTCCCGAAGCCCCGATCAGCACCGTCACCTTGCCACGGGGCACGTGAACGTCGATGTTGTCGAGCACGACGCGACCATCCCCATACCCGAAGGTGAGGTTCTTCAGTTCAACGAGGTTGGCAGAAGACATGGTGCTTGAAAAATGACAAAAGCCGGGCAGGCCGGCCTTCGTATCATACGGGATAACCCCAAGCACCCCGCCAGGGCGGGGTTGGCTCAGGTTCAGCGCGGCAGGTCGCTGAAGCCCATCAGGAACTCGTCCACGGCGCGTGCGGCCTGGCGGCCTTCGCGGATGGCCCACACCACCAGCGACTGCCCACGGCGCATGTCACCAGCGGCAAACACCTTGGCCACGTTGGTGGCGTAGCCGCCCGTGAAATCGGTCGTTGCCTTGGCATTGCCACGGGCGTCCTTGTCCACACCGAAGGCATCCAGCACAGTTGCGACCGGGTTCACGAAGCCCATTGCCAGCAGCACCAGGTCGGCCTTGTATTCCTTCTCGGTGCCGGGAATCTCCACCAGCTTGCCATCCTTGAACTCCACGTTCACGGTGGTCAGGCTGGTGACCTTGCCCTTGGCGCCGTTGAACGACTTGGTGGAGATGGCGAACTCACGAACACAGCCCTCGTCATGGCTGGAGGAGGTGCGCAGCTTGATCGGCCAGTACGGCCAAGTCAGCTCCTTGTTCTCCTGCTCGGGGGGCATGGGCATCACCTCGAACTGGGTGACGCTGGCAGCGCCATGGCGGTTGCTGGTGCCCACGCAGTCGGAACCGGTGTCACCGCCACCGATCACGATGACGTGCTTGCCGTCGGCTCGGATCTGCTTCTTGATCTTGTCGCCAGCGTTGACCTTGTTCTGCTGCGGCAGGAACTCCATGGCGAAATGCACGCCGTCCAGCTCACGGCCGGGCACAGGCAGGTCACGGCTCTGCTCGGAACCACCGGTCAGCAACACGGCATCGAATTCGGCCTTGAGCTGCTCGGGCGACACCACCTCGGCGGCGTCGTTGGTGACCTTGGTGCCTTCGGGCATGGCACCCACCAGCACACGGGTGCGGAAGGTCACGCCCTCGGCTTGCATCTGCTCGACGCGGCGGTCGATCAGCCACTTCTCCATCTTGAAGTCGGGGATGCCGTAGCGCAGCAGGCCGCCGATGCGGTCGTTCTTCTCG
>CAMLOF010000050.1 GCA_946481585.1 uncultured Macromonas sp.
CGTTGTCGCCGAACTTGATCTCGTCGTTGACGACGGTGTCGTTTTCGTTGATGACCGGCACCACCCCCAGCTGCAGCAGTGTGAGCAGGGTGGAACGGGCGTTGAGGTAGCGCTCGCGGTCGGCCAGGTCGGCGTGGGTCAGCAGCACCTGCGCGCTGCCGATGCCCTGCTCGCGCAGCTTGGTTTCGTACATCTGCACCAGGCCCATCTGGCCCACGGCAGCGGCGGCCTGCAGTTCGTTGACTTCCTTGGGGCGCGCCTTCCAGCCCAGGCGCTTCATGCCTTCGGCTATTGCACCGCTGCTGACCATGATGACCTCGCGCCCGTCCTTGACCAGCGCGCTGAGCTGCTCGCTCCACTGGCCAATGGCCGCTTCGTCCAGGCCCCGCCCTTCGTTGGTGACCAGGCTGGAGCCCACCTTGACCACGATGCGGCGCGCAGCGCTGAGCACATCGGCGGGGGCAGACTGGGGCGCGGCAACGGCCGGTGCAGCGATTTCTTGGCTCATGATCGTCGGTCAGGCGAAGAGTAAACGGGCTCTGGGAGCGGCTGGGGCAAGGTGCTGCCCCGCAAAGGCTGGATCAATACGGGTTCAATCGCGAAAACGCGGGTCGTCCGATGGAGGCGGAGCCTCGTCAGCCGGGCCACGCGCAGCGTCGAAACGCGGGTCCACATCCACCGGGGGCTTCTCGGCCTCGCGGGTGGCCACGATGTGCTGGAAGATCTTCTGCACCAGCAGTTCGCAGCCTTCACGCGTGAGCGCGGAAATCTGGAACACCGGACCCTTGAACTTGAAGCGCTTGACGAAGTCCTTGACGCGCGCCTCGCGCTCTTCTTCGGGCACCATGTCGAGCTTGTTGAGCACCAGCCAGCGCGGCTTGGCATGCAGCTCGGGGTCGTACTTCTTGAGTTCGGCAACGATGGCCTTGGCCTGTGCCACCGGGTCCACGGCATCGTCGAACGGGGCCATGTCCACCACGTGCAGCAGCAGGCGGGTGCGCTGGAGGTGGCGCAGGAACTGGTGCCCCAGGCCCGCGCCCTCGGAGGCTCCTTCGATCAGCCCCGGCACGTCGGCAACGACGAAGCTTTTCTCGGGCCCCACGCGCACCACGCCCAGGTTGGGGTGCAGCGTGGTGAAGGGGTAATCGGCAATCTTGGGGCGGGCGTTGGACACCGCCGCGATGAAGGTGGACTTGCCCGCATTGGGCATGCCCAGCAGGCCCACGTCGGCCAGCACCTTCAACTCAAGCTGAACGCTGAAGCGCTCGCCCGGGTGGCCCGGCGTCTTCTGGCGCGGCGCGCGGTTGATGGAGCTTTTGAAGCGCAGGTTGCCAAAGCCACCGTCACCGCCCTTGGCCAGCAGAATCTGCTGCCCGGGCTGCAGCAGCTCGTGCATGATCTCGCCGGTCTCGGCGTTGCGGATGATGGTGCCCACCGGCATCTTCAGGACGATGTCCTCGCCCTTGGCGCCGAACATGTCGGAGCCCTTGCCGTGCTCGCCACGCTGCGCCTCGAAGCGGCGCGAGTAGCGGTAGTCCACCAGGGTGTTCAGGTTCTCGTCGGCCAGTGCATAGACATGGCCGCCGCGTCCGCCGTCCCCGCCATCGGGGCCGCCGAACTCTTTGTATTTCTCGTGCCGGAAGGACACGCAGCCATTGCCACCGTCGCCAGCGGCCACGTCGATGTAGGCTTCGTCAACGAATTTCATGACTGCATTGTCCCTGAATCAAAAAAACACAAAAGGCCCGCGCTTGCGGGCCCTTGGAGCTGCCGGGGCGGGCACGGGGCGCCGCCACGGAGCAGGTGCATTACACCGGGGTGACGAAAACCGTCTTGCGGTTCAGTGCGCCCTTGGTGGCAAAGCTGACCTTGCCGTCCACGGTGGCGTAGATGGTGTGGTCTTTGCCCAGGCCGGTGCCTTCACCAGCGTGGAAACGGGTGCCGCGCTGACGCACGATGATGGCGCCTGCGGAGATTTCCTGGCCGCCGAACACCTTCACACCCAGCATCTTGGGCTTGGAATCGCGACCGTTTCGCGTTGAGCCGCCGCCTTTTTTCTGTGCCATGGTGCTTTACTCCTTAGCCGTTGATCGAGCCGATCTGCAGCTCGGTGTAGTTCTGACGATGGCCCTGGCGCTTCTGGTAGTGCTTGCGACGGCGCATCTTGAAGATGCGAACCTTGTCGCCACGACCGTGAGAAACCACGGTGGCCGTGACCGTTGCGCCGGAGACCAAGGGCGTGCCCACCTTGATGCCTTCGCCGTTGCCGACGGCCAGCACCTGGTCGATCACGATCTCTTGACCCACGTCCGCAGCAATCTGTTCTACTTTAAGTTTTTCGCCAACGGCAACGCGATACTGCTTGCCGCCGGTTTTTATGACCGCGTACATATGAACCTCGAATGGTGATTTCGACGGACGGATTTCCGCCGAACCGCGAATTCTAGCCGATAAGCCCCGTGCATGCAAGCAGTGCCCACAGGCTGCTATGCTGCGCCCATGCTTGCCCTTGCCGACTGGCCCCTGCCGGAACGCCGTCAAATCACCGGCGTGCTCACCGACATCGACGACACCCTGACCGACGGCGGGGCGGTTGGCCCCTTGGCGCGCGCTGCGCTGAATGCCCTGCGCGGCGCCGGGCTGCCGGTGATCGCCGTGACCGGGCGCCCGGCTGGCTGGAGCGAGGAACTGCTGCGCGGCCAAACGGGCGGCCCCCTGCCCTGCCCGCTGGACGCCATCGTGGCCGAGAACGGCGCCGTGGCGCTGCTGCCGGGCGAAACCCGCAGGCGCTACCTGCAGGACGAAGCCACCCGCCATGCCAATGCCCTGCGCCTGCGCGCCGCCGCCGAACGCGTGCTGCGCGAGGTGCCCGGCGCCACGCTGGCGCTGGACAGCCCCGGGCGCGAAACCGACATCGCCATCGACCACAGCGAACACGCCCACCTGCCGCCCGAAGCCGTGGCCCGGGTGGTGGCCTTGCTGCGCGAAGAAGGCCTGACCGCCACGGTCAGCAGCATCCACATCAACGGCTGGATTGGCAACCACGACAAACTGGCGGGCGCGCGCTGGATGGTGGCCGACCTGCTGGGCCGCACGCTGGACGCCGAGGCCGACCGCTGGGTGTACGTGGGCGACTCGACCAACGACCAGGTGATGTTCGCGCACTTTCGCCACAGCGTGGGCGTGGCCAACGTGGCGCGCTTTCTGCCGCAACTGCGCCAGCCGCCCCGTTATGTGACGCGGCAGGAGCGCGGCGCGGGCTTTGCGGAGGTTGCCAGCGCCTTGTTGCAGGCACGCGGGCTGCCGGGCGTGGGGGGCATGGCTTGAGTCAGGCCGCACACCCCCTGCCCGCCCACGCCCGCCTGGGGCTGGTCAGCATCTTCGGTTCCACCTTCTTCGAGCTGGTGGGCTACTTCATGCTCACGCCCTGGCTGATCCTGCGGCTCAAGAGCGCGGACGTGCCTACCGCGCTGGCAGGGCTGTTCGCGGCCAGCGGCTGGCTCGGCATCTTCCTGATGACACCCTTCGCCTCGGCGGTGACCCGGCGGCTCGGGCGGCGGCCGACGCTGTGGCTGTCCGGCGCGGTGCCGGTGGTGGCGGGCATAGTGTTCGGCTTGACGCAAGGGCTGGCCCAGGGACTGGTGCTGTGGTTCGGCCTGAAGATGCTGGTAGGCACCGCTTCGGGCCTGCGCTGGGTGCTGGCCGAGGCCGTGGTGGCCGAATTTTCGGCAGCGAGCCAACGGGGCCGCAACGTCGGCCTGTTTGAAACCATGGTGGGCGCCACCTTCGTGCTCGGCCCCGCGCTGCTGGCCTGGCTGGGGCCGGCCTCCATGACGTCGCTGTGGGTGGCGGTGGGCTTTCTGGTGGCAGGGCTGGCCTGGAGCCTTTGCATTCCGCCGCTGCCGCCCGCGCACGACGAGGCCGACGCCAAGGTGGGCCTGAGCGGCGTGTGGCATGCGCTGTGGGCACACCCGGTCATCATGCTGGCGGGTTTTGCGGGCGGTTTTTTTGAAAGCGGCGTCACATCCATCCTGCCGCTTTACGGGCTGGCACTGGGCCTGGGCGCGGCGGCGGCGGCTCTGCTGGTTTCGGCCAGCGGGCTGGGCAGCGCCGTGCTGATGCTGCCCGCAGGCATGCTGGCCGACCGCTTGAGCCTGCGCCACCCCCAGGGTTTTTGGGGCGACGCCCGGCACACCCGGCTGCAACTGATGCGCGTGTTTGCCGCCATCACGCTGGCGGCCACAGTGCTCATTCCCTGGGTGGCAGGCACGCCCTGGCTGGCTTGGCCCGTGGCCTTTGTGTGGGGCGGCGCGGGCGGCAGCCTCTACACGCTGGCGATGATCGACATCGGCTCCCGCGAAAAAGGCGTGACGCTGGTCAACAGCACGGCTGTGCTGGTGATGTCTTACACCGCCGGGGGTGTGCTGGCGCCCGCACTGGGCGGCGCGGCACTGCAGTGGTCGCCATTGCTGGGCTTCCCTGCCCTGCTGATTCTGGTGGCAGTGCTGGGGCTGTGGATGCTGCTGAAGGCCCGCATTGGTGAACGGATGTGACCGTTTGCGGTCGAAGCCTGAACGAAGGAGATGACATGGCCGTATCGTGGCTGACCGCCTTGAAAGTGATCCCCTGGGGCGACGTGATTGAGCACGCGCCTGCCGTGCTGAAAGGTGCACGCCGCCTGCTGGACCGTCAGAGCAAGCCTGCAGCTGGTATGCCCGCGACCGGCGAACCCCAGGCCGATCTGCCTGGCCTGCAACTGCGGCTGCAGCAGTTGGAACAGCAACATGCCGCCGACATGGCGCAGTTGAGCCAGATGGTGGCCGACCTGGCCGAACAGAACGCACGGCTGGTGGCCGCCGTGGAACTGCTGCGCTTGCGCACCCGCTGGCTGCTGGCGGGCAGCGCCGTGCTAACGGCAGCCCTGGCTGCGCTGGCCTTCTGGGGGCGCTGACGACACTCCCGCCAAGCCACGGGGATTCGCCGCTCAGGGCGCGCGCGCAGGCTCCACACCCGGCGCAGGTGCGGTGTGGGTGCCACGGTCCAGCACCCGGTCTGCCAGCCCGCCGCCCGCCCACATGCCCAGCAGGGCCAGCCACGCCGTGACGGCAAAGATGGAGCCGCCCGTCATGCCCGCACCCACGGCACACCCGCCCGCCAGCATCGAGCCAAACCCCATGAGCACGGCGCCGATGATGTAACGCGGCATGGTGTAGCCGCCACCAAAGCCTTCGAGCTTCCATTCACGCCCCACCAGCGCGCCCGCCAGCGAACCCAGGAACACCCCAGGCATCAGGCCCAGGCCAAAGGTCCAGGGGCCTGCCGGGTCGTTCAGCACGTGCATCAGCCATTCGGCTGAAGGGCCGCTGAACGTCAGCCCCTGGATCTGCACCACCTCGAACGAATTGCTCATCACCTGGAAGGTGAAATACCAGCCACCCGCCACCATCAGCCCCGTGGCCATGCCGCCAAACCACTTCCAGAAGCCCCAGCCGCTGCGCACCGCGAAGAACAAGGCGGCTGCCATCCAGATCAGGCCAAACACCAGCCCCACCATGGGGCCGCCGCCGATGAGTGCCAGCACACTGCGCGAGGGGCCACCGTCAACCACCCACCAGCTGCTTACAGCTTCGCGCCAGGGCTCAAGGATGCCCCCAAGCGACGCCTGTGCCACCACAGCAAAAATCAGCCCCGACAACAACGCCCGCAGGTTGCCATTGGCCGAAAGCACCAGCAGGCGGCTGGCGCAGCCACGCGTCATGACCATGCCCACACCAAACAGCAGCCCGCCGATCAGCGCACCAGACAGGCTGCCCCGCGACGACAACTGGCGCGCGGTGGACACGTCCAGCCCGCCCAACAACACCAGCGCCTGCACCACCACCACGGCCGTGGAAAACGCCAGCAGCCAGACGGCCAGCTTGTCGCCAAAGCGCCGGTGCCAGAACTCGATGACCGCTGCGCGCAGGCAGAACTTGGAGCGTTGCCCGAAAAAGCCAAACCCCACCCCCAGCGCCAACCCACCCATGGCCAGCACGCCCGCCTCGCCAAAGGCCTCGTTCCATCCTGCCCAGTTCATTCATCACTCCATTCGCAAATCATTAATTGATGATATTCATGCTTTCGGGCAAATGCAGCGTTGACCCAGATCAAGCGGACCAGGGAAATACCCCTACTGTGCGGACCTCTACTTTGTGAGTAGGCCGGGGCGCGAAAGCATCCGACTTTCGAAGGATAGGCACGGTTGCGGCGGTGCAGCACAGTGCGGACTTGGTCACAAGCAAGCGGAAAACCCAGCCCCGCCAGAGCACGATGGAACACGCACTGCCCCCTTCATCCCCCAAGACGATGGCCGCACACCTGCAGGAGTTGGCTCAGGCTTCTGGCCTGCGCACCTGGCAACTGGGCGGCAAGACGCTGTTGCCCGTGGTGCAAGGCGGCATGGGCGTGGGGGTGTCTGCTGGCGGCTTGGCGGGCCATGTGGCGCGGCTGGGCGGGGTGGGCACCATCTCGTCGGTGGACCTGCGCCGTTTGCACCCAGACCTGATGGCGCGCACGCGGCACCTGGACAAGGAGCCCGACGCCCGCCAGCAGATAGACGCCGCCAACCTGACCGCGCTGGACCGCGAGATCCACCGGGCACGCGTCCTGTCGCAAGGCCGGGGCCTGATTGCGGTGAACGTGATGAAAGCGTTGAGCGCCTACGAGATGTACGTGCGCCAGGCGTTGGAAAGTGGCGCCGACGCCGTGGTGGTGGGCGCGGGCCTGCCACTGGACCTGCCCGATCTGGCGGCGGAACACCCGCAAGTGGCGCTCATCCCCATTCTGTCGGACGCACGGGGTGTGCAACTGGTGGTGCGCAAGTGGGAGAAAAAAGGCCGCCTGCCCGACGCCATCGTGATCGAACACCCCCGGCTCGCAGGCGGGCACCTGGGGGCGGCCAAGGTGAGCGACCTGCAAGACCC
Organism: uncultured Macromonas sp.; assembly: GCA_946481585.1. Next base: position 6,963 of record CAMLOF010000050.1, read on the forward strand.
GCGCTTTGACTTTGACGTGGTGATTCCACAGGTGTTGGCGTTCTTCAAGACGGCGGGGCTGGAACGCGAGATCCCGCTGATCGCCGCAGGCGGCATCAGCAGCCGGGCCGACATTGCCCGCCTTCAGGCCCTGGGTGCGAGTGCCGTGCAACTGGGCACTGCCTTTGCCGTAACGCAGGAATGCGATGCCGAAACGAGCTTCAAGCAGGTGCTGGCCCGCGCCCGGCCCGAAGACCTGGTGGAGTTTGTGAGCGTGGCGGGCCTGCCCGCGCGCGCCGTGCGCACCCCCTGGCTGGAAAAATATCTGAGGGTGGAACCCAAACTCAAGGCCGTGGCCCACGTGAAAAAGAAGTGCAACATGTCCTTCGACTGCCTGGCGCACTGCGGCCTGCGCGACGGCAAGACCGAGATGGGGCAGTTCTGCATTGACCAGCAACTCGGCCACGCGCTGGACGGCGACACCGAACGCGGCCTGTTCTTCCGAGGGGCGGGCAACCTGCCCTTTGGCCGGGAGATACGCCCCGTGCAAGACCTGATGCTGCACCTGCTGGGCGAGGCCGCCTGAACCCATCTGCTGCGCCGTAGGGTGTCAGCGTTGCACCGGCTCCAGGTCGGCGTCGCACCCATGCCCAGCGGCCACCCAGCGGGGCGCCAACCGCCGCAACAGGAAAGCCGCCCAACGCCACGGGCGGGGCAACACGCCAGCCGGATCGCTGATGGCGCCGCACACATAGCGCTTGCCATCGTCTGCCCAGCGCAATGCGGTGCAGGCACCCTGGCGGCGGCCTGACAACACCATGCCCAAGGGGCAAGGTTCGGCCAGGCAGCACACGCCGCAGCCGTTGCAGGGTGCGCCCACGGCGGGCTTGGCCGGGGCGTGGGGGTGGATGTGGATGAGCTGTTCGCGCGGTGTCAAGGCTACCCCTTACCAGCGCAGCAGGCGTGCGCCGGCCAGCGCGCCCAGCCCAGCCGACATGGCCATGCCCAGCACGTACCACACGGCCAGAAAGGGTGCCTCCATCTCGGGGCAGTGCAGGGAATAGACCATCGCAGCCACGGCACCGGCCAGCCAGCCCGCCGCCGCGCCAGTCAACACCGGGCGGGTGGGTGCCAGCCCACGCAGGGCCCAGAACAGCATCACGCCCACGGGCAACGCAGTAACGACGATGTTGAAACTGCACACGCGCCAGGTGCCGCCAAACACCATCTGCTGGCGTTCGGCAACGGTGGCTTGCGACATGTCCCACCCGGCCAGCGACCACAGCAGCAACACTGGCAGCAGGGCCAGCCACCCCGGCCACCCGGCACGCAGGCCGGGGTGGGCCAGGCGCCACACCACCACGGCACCCACCAAGCCGGTAAGCGCGGGCATGCCCACCTTGCCCCAGAACATGCCGGTGGCAGCCACTTGCGCCAGATCGGCGCGCACGCCCAGCGTTTCCATCACCCACATGGCAGCCAGCCCCAAGCCCGCCAGCAAGGCCAGCCCCAGGCGTTTTTCAGCGGCGTGCCGGGGCACGGGGGTGGCATCGGCCGCCAGCAGGCCCAGCAATTCTTCCGTCTTCATATCTGTCCTTTCCAGGCGCGTGCAAGGGCCTTCAAGCCCCGGTGCACGCCCACTTTGATAGCCGATTCCGACATGCCAGTGACCTGCGCGGCCTCGCGTACCGAGAGACCATCGATCTTGGTGCGCAGGATGGGCAGGCGCTGGTGGTCAGGCAGGCCGTCGAGCAGTTGCGACAAATCGCGCCGCGTTTCGTGTGCATCGCTGTCGGCCGAAGCAAACACCGCCAGATCGTCGTCCAGCGGATCGTTGAGCGCCTCGTGCCGCGCACGGAGGCGCCACAGATCGACCAGCTTGTAGCGCGCCACCGCGTGCACCCAGGCCGTCAACGGCTCGGTGGTGCGGTAGGTGTGCCGCTGCGCGTGCAGGGCCATCAGGGTTTCCTGCACCAGGTCCTCCACCTCGTCGGGCAGGCCGGTGAGCCTACGGCGGAAATAGCCGCGCAGCAGCGGCGCAAGCCGTTGCAGGAACAGGTGGTAGGCCCGGGCATTGCCCTCCAGGCCCTGCACGAACAGGCCGTGCAGATCGCGCTCGGTCGAAGTCACAGCCTGTATTCGTTCCATGGTCTGCAAAGGTTACAGCCACTCGAAAAAATTTTGTTCGTTTTTTTGAGCCAGGGCTGTAACCAGGCTCCATTGGGCACCGAACTAGCAGTCACTCCGGCGCTGTGCACGCCACGGCAACGGAGCGATTTTCAACCCACTCTCAACCAATGGAGTACGCACCATGAACAACCGCACCCTGGGCCTGACACTGGCCGCCATCACCGCCCTGTCTGCCACCGCCGCGCTGGCGCAAGACAAGCCCGCTGCCGACGCCAAACCTTCCATGGAACGCTGCTATGGCGTGTCGATGGCGGGCAAGAACGATTGCGCCGCAGGCCCCGGCACCACCTGCGCGGGCACCTCGAAGATGGACTACCAAGGCAACGCCTGGAAGTATGTGCCCGCAGGCACTTGCGCTTCCATCAAGACGCCGATGGGTATGGGTTCGCTGATGCCTATCAAATCCTGACCGTTGGCTGCGGCGAACGCCATGAACACGACTTTGGGCGCAGGCCTGGGCCTGAAACCCCAGCACTATGACGAGGCCTGCGCCAGTGGTGCCAGCGGCCTGTGGTTCGAGGTGCACCCCGAAAACCACATGGTCGAAGGCGGCCCGCGCCTGGCCTGGCTGGAGGCCGTGCGGGCAAGGCACCCGCTGTCGCTGCATGGCGTGTCAATGTCCCTGGCGGGGCCGGACGAACCCGACCCGGCGCACCTGGAACGGCTGGCCGCGCTGTGCGACCGGCTGCAGCCCGCACTGGTGTCGGAACACCTGGCGTGGTCGGTGCTGGGCGGGCGTTACGCGCCCGACCTGCTGCCCTTCCCGCGCACGAACGAGGCACTGGCGCGCATTGCGCGGCGCATCGACCTGTTGCAGGAGAGACTGCAACGGCGCGTGGCCATAGAGAACCCTTCGCACTACCTGGTGCTGCCCGGGCACGACTGGGGCGAAGCCGACTTCTTGAACACCCTGGCGCGACGCACCGGCTGCGGTCTGTTGCTGGACGTGAACAACGTTTACGTGTCTGCCCACAACCTGGGCTTTGACGCCTGGGAAGCCCTGTGTGCGCTGGACGGCAATGCGGTGATGGAAATCCACCTGGCCGGGCACCATGCCGACCCGCAACTGGGCGACAACCTGCTGGTGGATTCGCACGACGCGCCGGTGTGTGAAGGCGTGTGGCAACTGTACGAACGGCTGGTGCAACGCATAGGCCCCAGGCCCACGCTGATTGAGCGTGACGCCGAGATACCCACCTTTGCCGAGTTGATGGCCGAACGGGCACGCGCACAGCGCTGCCTGGATGCCCTGGGCGTGACTTGCCAAGAAACCGAGGCGCTGCCATGAGCACGTCTGCCCTGGACGCTTTCCAGCACGCATTCTGGGCCGGGCTGTGGGCCCCTGTGCATGCTGACGCTCCCGCTTTGCAAGCCGACTGGCAAGGCCAGCCCGGCTGGGCCGTCTACCGCAACACGGTCATCAAAGGCTGCGTGGACACACTATTGGCCAACTACCCCGCCGTGGCCACACTGGTGGGTGAAGACTGGCTGCGCGCAGCCGCAGCCGAGTACGTGACTGCCCACCCGCCCGCCGACCGGCGCATGCTGTTCTACGGCGACGGGTTTGAGGACTTTCTGGCCAGCTTTCCACCCGCCGCTGACCTGCCCTACCTGGGCGGCGTGGCCCGGCTGGACCGCCTGTGGCGCGAAGCCCATGCCGCCGCCGAAGCCCCGCGTTTGCAGTCCGGGGGCTTGGCAGCTCTCACCGCCAACGAGTTGCAAACCCTGGTGCTGCAACCCCACCCCAGCGCCCGCTGGGCCTGGTTCCCCGACCTGCCCGCAGGAGCCCTGTGGCGCGCCGCCCGCGAACATTGGAACGACCCCAACCCGCCCGCCTGGCAAGGCAACGGTCTTCTGCTGACCCGCCATGCCAATGGGGCAGTGCAGTGGCAGCCGCTGGACGCAGGAGGTGCTGCGCTGCTGGACGCCTGCGCCCAAGGCTTGCCCCTGCCCGAGGCGGCTGACGCCGCCTTGAACACCGAACCCGCTCTGGACTTGACCGCCCTGCTGCACGCGCTGCTGGCGGTGGGTGCCTTCCGCGACCATGCCCCCCTTTGATCAGGAGAAACACCATGAACGCCCTGACCTTCACCCACACCCTGACCAAAGCCGTGCCGCGCAAGCTGGAGGCGTGGCTCAGCCACGACCTCATCGCCGCCGTGAGCCGCTTGGGGCTGGCCGGGATATTCTGGCTGTCGGGCCGCACCAAGACCGACGGCTGGCTGAACGTGAGCGACACCGCCCTGCTGCTGTTCGAGCAGGACTACGCGCTGCCGCTGATACCGCCCGTGTGGGCCGCGCACCTGGCCACTTACGCCGAGCACCTGTTCCCCGTGATGCTGGTGCTGGGCCTGGGCACGCGCTATGCCGCGCTGGCCCTGCTGGGCATGACGGCGGTGATACAGATCTTTGTGTACCCCAGCGCCTGGCCCACCCACCTGAGCTGGGCCGCGCCGTTGCTGTACCTGGCGGGCCGTGGGGCGGGAAAGTGGTCAGTGGACCACTGGCTTTGCCGGGGACGGTGTTGACGGCACACGCACCCCCGCAAGAAGCATCACTTCTCGGGCATGGCCGAGGAATGGTGGCTGGTGATCAGCCATTTCCCGTCAATGAAGGCGTAGGTGTAGCTGTACCGTGCCTTGACGACCGCGCCCGTCTTTGCAAAGGTGAAGGTGTAGAGGCCCGCGTCAACAGCCGTGTTGCAGCCGATGGAAACGAAGCGTTGTTCGATCTTGCCGCGCGGGCTGTCGTGCAGGAAGTGTTCGAAGTAGTCTTCCTTCTCTGCGGCGGAATAACGTGGCTTGTTGGAAACCGTAGGCAGCAGGAGCGAGGTGGGCGCGTAGTTTTCGACCACTTTGTGCGGGTTGCCTGTTGCAAGAGAAGCGTTCCAGCGGTCAAACAGCGCTGCGACCTGTTGCTCGTTGATGGGCGCACAGGATTGTGTGGATGGTGCAACGGCAGTGGATGCAGATGGAGAGGTGGCAGACGGCGCGGATGCACAGGCGGCCAATGTGGCAGCGCTGGCCAGGAGGGCGATTCGCAGAGATGCGTACATGTTGTTTCCCAAACGATGCATATTGGTTCATGACGGAAGGGCCCGCGATAGCGGTGCCTCTTCAGGCGGCCTGAGAAGATTCAGGCGGAACCCATTGTGCTGAGCAAGTCTGCTTGGCGCGCCTTGAATTCAGTGGTTCCAGAGGTACGAGCTAGGCGGGCCCAACCCAAGAATCACATCGAAACACCGTGTTCTGTGGGTCGGCGCAACCCACACGTCACCATGGGGGCCGGGGCCTCATTTGCTGTAGGTCTCTGGCATGCCAGTTCCCATGCGCAAAACCGTAGCAATAAATTCAACAACTTGTGATGCTTGCCGGTAAACTGTTAAAAACAAAACAGGAGGGCAGTCATGCAAACAAGACTTCAAAGATCAGTCCGCGCCAGATCCAGCCGTTGGATGAGTACGTGCGGCGCCTGCAGCACCCAAGGGTGCCCTTGATGCGCCCGCCATATCTTCCCTGACCGATCGCGACACCGGATGGAGGCAACTCCGCACCGGGCCAATACCCGTTCCGCAGACACGGAGCGGCAAAGCGCAAGAGATGCGCTCCCTCGTCTCCAAGCACGAACAAGGACTACCAAAAGAGGCATGTCATGGATTGGTTCAAACGGACGAAAGTGGGCACCCAGTTGATTGGCGGTTTCTTGGTCGTCGCGGCCATTGGCGGTGTCATCGGTCTGGACGGCATTTTGAAGGCCGCACATATCAAAGACCTGGGCCACTTGATGTACGAACGGGAGCTCACTGGCTTGCGCCATGCCACCGAGGCCAACGTGCAGCTTCTTGCTGCTACACGCTCCATCAGCAGCGCGATCTTGGCGTCAGACCCCGCTGAACGCGAAGAGCACCTCAAGCGAATGGAGCAACGCCTGCAGAAGATAGATGCCGAACTGGCGCAAACCGAAAAGACGTTCGTGACCCCACAGGGCAAACAGCTTGTAGTGGAAACGGCAAAGGCCATTGAGGCATACGAGGCCGGGCTGAAAGAAACGGCTGCCAAGGTACGAACCGAAGACCTGATGGACCACCGCGCCTCGGCAGACTACCTGCTCAAGACGGTACGCCCGATGGCAGACAAGGCCGACGCTCTCGTGACGCAGTTGGTTGAACGCAAGAACAGCAACGCACGGCACTTGAGCGAAGAGACCGACGACATCTACGCCGACATACGCGTTCAGCTGATTCTGCTCACGGTGGGCGGCCTGCTGGCAGGCATGGCCATTGGTGTGTTCCTCACCCGCCGCCTGACACGTCAACTGGGTGGCGAGCCCGCCGAAGTTGCCCGTCTGGCCAACGCCATCGCCCACGGCGATCTGACATCCCGCGTGGACACGGCCCAGGCACGGGCGGGCAGCGTGGTTTACGCCATGAGCCAGATGCAGGAGTCGCTGCGCAGGGTCGTGGGCACCGTTCGTAGCAGCAGCGACAGCATTGCTACAGGCGCAAACCAGATTGCGACAGGCAATGCAGACCTGTCTTACCGGACCGAAGAACAGGCCAGCAACCTGGAAGAAACGGCTGCGTCCATGGAAGAGTTGTCCAGCACCGTGCGCACCACCTCCGACACGGCTCGGCAGGTGGCGCAGCTGGCGCAATCGGCCAACAGTGTGGCCGCCAAGGGCGGAGAGGTCGTCGGACAGGTCGTGCACACGATGGAGCAGATCAACGGCTCGTCCAAGAAGATCGTTGACATCATCTCCGTCATTGACGGCATCGCCTTCCAGACCAACATCCTGGC